>JBAXXO010000336.1:0-3458 GCA_037127855.1 Alphaproteobacteria bacterium | reverse complement strand
CGGATATCCGGGCGGGGATCGAGGCCTGTATGGAGTTGGGAATTGCCCAAAGGGGGCGGATTGCGGTGGCAGGCAATTCCTTTGGCGGGTTTTCCAGCTGGTATGCGATCACAAGGTTTGCCGATCTGGTGACCGCAGCCATTCCAATGTGCAGCATGTACCGGCTGGACATCGACCATGATCAGACAGACATGCCTCATCGCCGCGATTATCTGCGCGAGATGATGGGGGGAACGCCCGAGGAGGTGCCCGACAAGTATGCGGCGGCCAGTCCGGGCAATCACATCCGGGCGATCCGGGGGGCGGTGATGATCGTGCATGGCATGGCCGACAGCACTGTGGGGCCGCAAAACAGTCTGGTTGCCGTGCGCGAATTGACGGCGGCGGCCATTTCGCATCAGGCGGTGTTCTACCAGGACGAGGGGCATGGGGTGTTCCGGCGCGGCAATGTGGCGGATTATCTGGCGCGAACGGTGACATTCCTTGAGGGGGCTTTCGCATGAGCTTTGTGGTGACTGGGCCGCATGACGACGGGGATGCTGTGACCGGGCACTATTACGAGATGGCCGGGTTGCCGGATCAGCCGCAGGTTTGGGTCTATACGGCCGGGCTTTCCCATGCGGCGGGTGACGAAGTGGTGCTGCACGGGATCAGCACGGCCCCTGTGGCACGGGTGACGGTGGTGCGGGATGGTTTGGTGCCCATGCAGGTGATGGGGGCCGAGATTGCCATGACGTGGTGTGACACGCCGGCGGATTGTTCGGTGCGCGGTTGTGACTGGCCAGAGGTTTGGCGGTTTGTGGTGCCGGGGGAATGGGCCTCGGGGGTTTATGTGGTGACGGTGGTGATCGAGGGCCATTCCAGCCAGCACATGTTCGTGGTGCGCGCCGTGCAGCCGCGGAACCGGCTGGTGATGGTTCTGGCGACCGGGACCTGGTGCGCCTATAATGATTGGGGAGGGTCGAACCATTATCAGGGGCTGGTGGGCGACAGGCAGACCGACGCCGCGCATGACGTGTCGCTGCGGCGGCCTTGGGCGCGAGGCTTTGTCGCATGGCCTGCGGGCGCACCGCGGATCCCTCATGCCTCGCCCCTGCTGACGCGGCCGCGCTATCCGCATATGGAGTTTGCCCGGGCGCGGGGGGTGTCGAAAAAATATGCCTCGTCCGGTTGGGCCGCCTTCGAGCGGCCCTTTGCGCTGTGGTGCGAGGGGCAGGGGATCGGCCTTGACTACATGACGCAGCATGACCTGCACCGAGACGGGATCGGTGACGGGATCGGGGACGGGATCGGCTACAGGCGGGCTGTGATTGTCGGCCATGACGAGTATTGGTCCTGGGAAATGCGCGACAGACTGGACGCATGGCTGGATCAGGGCGGGCAGTTGGCGCGGTTTGCGGGAAATTTTTACTGGCAGACGCGGTTGTCGGTGGATTTGGCGACGCAGACCTGTTGGAAGGTCGGTCCGGACCCGGTGGCAGGGGCGCGGCGCACGACCTATTGGGATGCGCCCGAGGTCGGGCGGCCTGCGGTGGCAACCATGGGGCTGACCGGGTCGATGGGGGTCTATGCCGGGTGGAGCCGCTGTGCCGCCCATGGTGCGGGCGGCTTTGTGGTGTACCGGCCGGGGCACTGGAGCCTGCGGGACACGGGCTTGGGCTATGGCGATGTGCTTGGGGCGTCGGCCAAGGTCTTTGGCTATGAGGTGGACGGGGTGGAATTGGGGTTGCGGCAGGGGCTGCCCTTTGCCGAGGATCCGGTGTTGCTTGGGGCGCTGGAAATTGTGGCCATGTCGCCCGCGACGACCTTGTCGCATCATACCAGCGCTGCGGACCGCGACCTGTTCATCGGGCATCTGGATGCCGAGGAGACGGCGCGGGTGATTTACGGCGTCGTGTCCGAAGAAACGTTGGGCCGCGCCGCACGAGGGAATGGCTGTATCGCGGAGTATCGCCGGGGGCGTGGGGTGGTCTTCAACGCGGGGTCTTGCGAGTGGGTGAATGGATTGATTGAGCGCGAGCCGACCGTTGAGCGGGTCACACGACGGGTGTTGATGGGAGAGTGGTCTTAAGGCGAGTTGGGTTGGGTCAGGTGAACCTGATGGAACGCAACAAGCCCCAGGTTAGGCTGGGGGGCAACCCGCCATGCCCCTGGTCCGGAGGGGGCGACATATGTTGGGCCAGGTCGCCGTCTTGAAACGCTGGCCCGCGCCGGATGCGGGTCAGGGTTGATCGCCGGCGCGGGCGATGGGGGGTTTGAAGTCGGGTTGCAACAGGCTGTCCAGCAGGGGGGACAGATCCTCGATCAGGTCTGCCACGATATGGACCACGCCGGCGTCACGCTGCAAACGGCCCGTCACGCGCAGCAGGCGGCCCGCGATCACGGCGCGGCGAAAGCGTTCATAGACATTCGCCCAGACCACGATATTGGCGGTGCCCGTCTCATCCTCGAGCGTGACAAAGATCACGCCTTTGGCGGTGCCGGGCCGTTGGCGAACCAGAACCAGACCTGCAACGGTCACGCGGGCGCCGGCAGATGGCTCGCCCAGACGGGCCGCGGGAATGCAGGCGGGCGGGCGTGGCCAGGAATTGGGCTGTGGGGTGGGGGTCAACCAGTTGGACATGGGAACAAACCTAGAACTTTTGTCCGCATTAGGCAAGGCAACTGGGGCCCTGCGTCGCAATCCGGGCATGGAACGGCCTTGCCGCAACGCCGTGCGGACAGGCATCAATCAACGCGCATCGATTGATGCCAGCGGGCCAGTCCACGCAGGTGTTGACGCCCTGAAACAGGCGGGCCGCGTCCTTGGCGTTCGCCCGTCATCATGGCGTGCCAGAGCTGGCTTATGGGCTTGCCGATCACATTGAAAAGATGGTGGCACCGGCCAAAGTCGAGGATCGGCAGCGCCTATTGGGTTCGCGTCGTGCCTGTTCGGCAAGATTCGGTGCCGATCAGCTTGAATGGCATGCCGACCCTCCGTGTCATGGCGACGCTCGCGGCATCAGGCGCAATAACACAAGTCAGGGGTGGCAGCGGGCGCGCGACTGGGCTAAATACTTGTCTGGATCAGGATTTGCAGGGCAAGCGAAAGATGGCGAAGATTACCTATGTGGAATTTGGCGGCAAGGAACACACGTTGGAGGTTGCCAATGGCCTGACGGTCATGGAAGGCGCGCGTGACAACGGCATTCCGGGCATCGAGGCAGATTGCGGTGGTGCCTGTGCCTGTTCGACCTGCCATGTCTATGTCGATCCGGCCTGGGTTGACCGTTTGCCCAAGAAAGACTCGATGGAAGCGGATATGCTGGATTTTGCCTGGCAGCCCGACCCGGTGCGGTCACGCCTGACCTGTCAGCTGAAGGTCTCGGCTGCGCTGGACGGTCTGCGCGTGCAGATGCCGCAAAAGCAGATCTGAGGATCGGTGGGCCACCTGCTGCCCAAGTGGCGGATTGGTCTAG
>JBAXXO010000335.1:0-3466 GCA_037127855.1 Alphaproteobacteria bacterium | reverse complement strand
GCGTGCTGCCTTGGGGCCGGGCATTCGCACAAAAGCCCGCCGCAAAAGACTGCCATTGCGCCAATATCCCGATCCGACCCGCCCTGATGCACCGCTTCTCTGCCCTCGGCACCACCGAGATCATGCGCGTCCCATGGACTGAATGGCAAAAGGGGAAGGCGCGCATTTGGTGACGGTCAGGCATCAACGCCACCCGGAGTCAGGACAGGAAGGGTGGCAGCGACCCGGCCCAGACGCCGGGCTTAGGTCTTACCGCACGCCCAACTCGGCCAAAGCCATGGCCATGGCGGCGGGCAAGGCAACTTCTGACGGGGCGGCCTTGCGCAGATCGGGCGGGCTGTCGGCGGGATCAAGATAGCGCCAGCCTTGAAAGGGTCGGCGGGCGGCGGCCTCGGTCCGAATCACCGCTGCGTCCAGGATCAGGGCACAGCGGCCAATTCCATCGGCACCGATGCGTTGCTCGAGTGCCAGAATGCACTGACGAGCCAAGATGACACCCTTGATCACCCAATACAGCGAGCCTTGCAGCACCTCGGCTTCACGCTTTGGCCACATGCGCGTGACATGCTCTGTTTTACCGGCAGGCCAGATGTGTTGATGCTGCCTGTGCCATTGTTCGAGATCCTCGACCGACTCGGCACCGACGCAAAGCTTCAGGATGTTCAGTGTCATGTTGCCCCCATGACGACAGGATAGTGCCTGCAGCGCAGACTACAAGTTGACCCAAGGCCGCACGGGGCGTATCTTGGGCCTTCTGCAGCTAAAATCCCAAAGGCTAGGCGTATGTTCGCGTTTTCCACACCAATTGCCGCTCAGATCTGGGATATGAAGTATCGTCTGAAGCAGGCGGATGGCACTGTTGCGGATAACAGCGTCGAGGATACCTGGGCCAGAATCGCAGGTGCCTTGGCAGCGGTCGAGCAAGACCCGCAACATTGGCGACCGCAGTTCTATGCCGCCTTGGAAGGGTTCAAGTTCCTGCCGGCCGGTCGCATCACCGCCGGGGCTGGCACAAACAGGTCGGTGACCTTGTTCAACTGCTTTGTCATGGGCACGGTGCCCGACAGCATGAGCGGCATCTTTGACGCGTTGAAAGAGGCTGCCCTGACCATGCAACAAGGCGGCGGCATCGGCTATGACTTTTCGACCATCCGGCCCAAGGGTGCCGAGGTCAAAGGGGTGGCGGCGGATGCCAGCGGGCCGCTCAGCTTCATGGATGTCTGGGACTCGATGTGCCGCACGATCATGTCCGCAGGGTCGCGACGCGGGGCTATGATGGCGACGATGCGCTGCGATCACCCCGATATCGAGGCCTTTATCGAGGTCAAGAAAGACCCTGCCCGCCTGCGCATGTTCAATCTGTCGGTGCTGGTGACCGACGCCTTCATGGCGGCGGTCAAGGCCGACACTTCGTGGGAACTGATGTTTGACGGCCTGACATACAAGACCCTGCCTGCGCGCGACTTGTGGAACCGCATCATGCGCAACACCTATGATTTCGCGGAACCGGGCGTCATTTTCATCGACCGGATCAATGCCGCCAACAACCTGCGCTATGTCGAAACGATTGCCGCGACCAACCCTTGCGGCGAACAGCCATTGCCGCCCTATGGGGCCTGCCTGCTGGGCTCGATCAATCTGACGACGCTGGTCACTGGCGCATTCTCAGACGTGGCGGCACTCGACATGGGCGCATTGGACGCCTTGGTGCGGGTCGCGGTGCGGATGATGGACAATACCATCGACGTGTCGGGTTTTCCCCTGCCGCAGCAAAAGTCCGAGGCGCGGGCAAAGCGGCGCATCGGCCTGGGCGTCACTGGGCTGGCTGACGCGCTGCTGATGATCGGCTGTCGCTATGGCACGCCCGAGGCTGCCGCATTGACCGAAACCTGGATGCATGCAATCGCGCGGGCGGCCTATCTGGCCTCGGTCGATCTGGCGCAGGAAAAGGGGGCCTTTCCCTTGTTCGACGCCGAGCGTTATCTGGCCTCGGGTACGATGCGCGGGATGGATCATGATGTGCGTGCAGCAATCCGCGCCCATGGTATCCGCAACGCCTTGCTGACCTCTGTCGCCCCAACCGGGACGATCAGCCTGTATGCCGGGAATGTGTCCAGCGGGATCGAGCCGGTTTTCGCCTACGAATACACCCGCAAGGTCCTGCAAAAGGATGGCACGCCTGTCCAAGAGGCGGTCGTCGATTACGCGGTCCGACTGTGGCGGGACCTGAATGGCGACGCCGAATTTCCGGCGCATTTCGTGAATGCACAAACCCTCGCGCCCTTAGACCACGTGCGAATGCAGGCAGCGGCACAAAAATGGGTCGACAGCAGCATCTCCAAGACCATCAACTGCCCCGAGGATATCAGCTTTGACGACTTCCAGCAGGTCTACATGGCCGCATGGGATCAGGGCTGCAAGGGCTGCACGACCTACAGGCCGAATGCGGTGACGGGGTCGGTGCTCAGCGTGGCCCCCAGCACGCCACAAGAACGGCAGGTGGATGCCGAAGCCGTCTATCTGTCCGAACCGCTCAGCCGCCCGCAGACGCTGGAAGGGCAGACCTACAAGGTCAAATGGCCCGGCAGCGAGCATGCCTTGTACATCACTATCAACGACATCCTGATCGCAGGCCATCGCCGGCCGTTCGAGGTGTTCATCAACTCCAAGAACATGGAGCATTTCGCCTGGACCGTTGCCCTGACCCGGATGATTTCGGCAGTGTTCCGGCGCGGCGGCGATATCTCCTTCGTGGTTGAGGAGTTGAAGGCGGTGTTCGATCCGCGCGGCGGCGCATGGATGGAGGGGCGGTACATTCCCTCTATTCTGGCCGCGATTGGCGGCGTGATCGAGCAGCATCTTGTCGCCATCGGTTTCATTGCGGGCGAAGGGCTGGGTTTGAAGTCCGACCCCCAGGCAGAAGTTCTGGCCGTGGCCGACGCGCAGCCAGGGCCGCCTTGCCCGAATTGTGGCGCATTTCAGATGCGAATGGTCGAAGGCTGCAGGACGTGTGGCAATTGCGGCCACTCAAAGTGCGGCTAGAACATTGGACGGGTCAGCAGGCATGAAAGCTTGCCAACGCCTTGCCTGTCAGAGGCCGCTGCGCCCTTGACGGCAAGACGATACCGGTCAACGAAAGACGACAATTTGTTGTTAGATAAATGTTTTCTTGTTTTTCAACGCCTGAAAACCATCCCCAACTCCTCCCTCTCGGCCCTGCACCGTGATGGCCTGGGCTCGGTGCGCGGCATCACCGGGTCGGGTGGGCGCAAGGTTCAGGTGCGCATCTATCCCCCCTACGGCCCCTTCGCCCCGGCGTCCGAGACTTGGGACACCGACCCCCTCTCGCCCGACGGCGACAGCCACAGCTATATCGGCGAACGTTTCGACCCCGAGGCGGGCCTCCTCTATCTCAACGCCCGCTACATGGACCCCAAACTGGCCATGTTCACCCAGCCCGACTGGT
>JBAXXO010000334.1:0-3499 GCA_037127855.1 Alphaproteobacteria bacterium | reverse complement strand
ATACCCCCGTTCTCGAAAGACTGAATCCGCAGAAATCGACCGATGCAAGTGGATCAATGGGTTCTGAGCCTAGGAAAGAGACCGGCTGCTATCAAGGGGGTCGACAAAGAGCAGGAAATTCAGTGCCATGAAAGAGAGCAACATAGCATCAAGCATTGGACCTATTGCAGATGGTTGATGTAAACACCGCGGTACCGTTAGCGAAATAGGCTGATAATGAAAATGGCTTTCCGACGGCACCCCCAGAGTGGAGCCCAGTTGGTCCTTTTGTTCCTCGTCTGTAACGGGGGATAATTGTGAAAAGATAAATGGAACGCGGAGCGGGCTTCAGACACCGACATCCGCCGCCTTTTGCAACTGTACCGCGTTGATCACCCAGCCCTGTGGCCCTTCGACCATCTGATAGTCCAGCACAAAGGCCTGTCCCTTTTGATCAGTGATCCGCACCCTTTGCCACAACGCGCCACCAACCGTTCGCAGGTCCTGCATTTCCACCTTTGCCGGATTGATCACCATGGGATAGCCGGTCGCCACCATCGAACCGAAACGGTCGGGCGTCCCGAACATGCCCTGAATACTGGGCGAAGCATAAGTGAAGGCCAGATCGAAGTCGCTGGCGCGAAACGCCTCGATCTGGGCTGTAATGGTTTGCTGGATGGGCTCTTCTTGAGCATGTACTGCAGGGGCGGCCATCAACAGTCCCAAGCAGAGGATGAAAAAGCGCAGCATTGCAATCCTCCCAACGCAAGTAATCTTTCAAGTGGCGTTTGGTCACCAAGTTTCAACGCCGCCAAAGAACTTTTTGTCGCGCCGGTGCTTTTGACTGCAATTCCACGGCTCAGACCAAGAGGTCGCCCGCCAACGCCCGGTCGATCAGCGCGACGGTCTCGGCCACGCCATACAACGCCACGAATCCACCAAAGCGCGGGCCGTCCGATGCCCCCAGCAACACCTCGTACAGCGCCTTGAACCAGTCGCGCAGGGGGTCAAAGCCGTGGTCCTTGCCCACGGCGAAAACCATGGTTTGCAGCGTTTCGTCATCGGTCGGCCCGCCCCACGCCGCAAGCCGCGTACGCAGATCAATGATCGCGGCCCGTTCATTGTCGCTGGGCAGGCGGAACTTGCGCGTCGGCGCGATCTTGTCGGCAAAGTACCGCACCGCAAAACCGGCAGCCGCGTCCAGGTCAGGGTTGCCCTGAGGAGAAGCGTCCGGCGCGTATTTCTTGATGAAACCCCATAGCCCGTCCGCATCCGTCGCCCCCGCCACCGAGGCGAGGTTCAACAGCATGCCAAAGGTCACCACCATATGGCTTTGCGGCACGCGGCCGGAATGGATGTGGAACACCGGGTTGTTGACCTGCGCCGCGACGTCCTGCGTCGCATAGGCGCGCAATTGCTGGTGATATTCATCCACCGCCCGGGGGATCACATCGAAATGCATCCGTTTGGCCGTCTTGGGCTTTTGATACATGAAATAGGACAGGCTTTCGGTCGCCGCGTAGGTCAGCCATTCGTCGATCGTCAAGCCATTGCCCTTGGATTTGGAAATCTTTTGCCCCTGGTCATCTAAGAACAGCTCATAGGTCATGTGGTTTGGCTTGCGCCCGCCCAGCACCTCGCAGATCCCGTCATAGATCGGTGTATTGGTCGAGTGATCCTTGCCATACATCTCGAAATCGACATCAAGCGCCGCCCAGCGTGCGCCGAAATCCGGCTTCCATTGCAGTTTCACATTCCCGCCCGTCACCGGCAGCGTCCACTCGCGCCCGGTCTCATCATCAAAGGTGATGGTTCCGTCGCGGGCGCTCACCTCTTTCATCGGCACATACATCACGCGCCCCGTCTCGGGATGGATCGGCAAGAAGCACGAATAGGTCTGCTGCCGCTCTTCGCGCAGCGAGGCCAGCATGATCGCCATGATCTTGTCATAGCGCTGACAGGCCAGCAGCAGCGTCGCATCGAACCGCCCGGATTTATAGAACTCGGTGGCCGAGATGAACTCGTAGTCGAACCCGAACGTATCCAGAAACCGCCGCAGCATCGCGTTGTTGTGCGCCCCAAAGCTGTCGAATTGCCCATATGGGTCGGGGACGCTGGTAAGGGGCATCTGCATGTACTGGCGCAACATCTCTTGCTGCGGCACGTTCTCGGGCACTTTGCGCATTCCGTCTACATCGTCTGAAAAACAGATCAGCCGCGTCGGGATATCCGACATGACCTCGAAGGCCCGGCGGATCATCGTCGTGCGCGCAACCTCGCCAAAGGTGCCGATGTGAGGCAGGCCCGACGGACCATAACCGGTCTCGAACAGCACATAGCCTTTTTCCGGCGCCGTCTTCTCATAGCGTTTCATCAACGCGCGCGCTTCTTCAAAGGGCCATGCCTTGGATTTCATCGCCGCATCGCGCAAAGCTGACATCGTATTCTCCATCCGACACCAAACGGGTGACAAGACGCTTTAGGACCATGCGGGGCCGGGGTCAATAATCTGCGCCCAAGGCTGAGCCCAAGGCTGAGCCCTGTCGCGCGCAGTCCTGTCACGGGTCCTGCGGCCAATTCGGTACGACGGGCCCTTGCCCCAACGCCCTTCTAGGCGTAGTTTTGCGACATGATGATGGAAAGCCAATCAATGACCGACAGCCTGCCCTCCCTGTCGCCACAGGATGCCCTTGTCGCCGTGATGATTGCCGTCTCGGCGTCGGATGAACAGATACGGACGCCTGAACTGGTCGCCATTCAACGCATCGTTAACCACATGCCGGTCTTTGCCGCCTATGACACCGACCGCATCCGCGTGATAGCACAAACCGTGTTTGACCTGTTCGAGGAAGAGGACGGACTTGCCGCATTGTTCGGCCTGATCCGTGACGCCCTGCCCGAACGCCTGCATGAAACCGCCTATGCACTGGCCTGTGACGTGGCCACCGCCGGCGGCACCCTGCGCGAGGTCGAGTTGCGGATGCTTGAAGAGGTGCGCGAAGAATTGCAGATCGACCGCCTGCACGCCGCCGCCATCGAATGGGGTGCTCGAATCCGGCATCTGCGCCCCTGATGCCCGGCCAAGCCTGGTGCTGTTTGAGCCTGATGCCGGCCCGTTTCATCCTAATCTACCTGCATGGTCAGGCGGTGATCGGCAAATTGACCGCATAACGGTGGGGCCAACTTGATGGGCTACGCCGGCGTTGTTGGGTAACGCACGCCTGAGGCATGAGTGCCCCTTTCCCCTTCGGGATCAGGCCACGCGGACGATCTCGGCCGTTCCGAGGGCTGAGAAGCGGTTCATGAGGGCGATGCGTATCTGGATTTCGACGGTTTGGCTGTCGGGGTGTCTTGCGGCGATGCGCTCACCGAAGGCTTTGAGGTCGAGCAGGTTCAGCGCCACAGGTTCGAGCGAACCTGCGAGGGCATCTTCGCCTCGATCCGGCTTCGGATGTGGTATCCGGTCCAGCGCTTCCACAATGCCCTGCCATAGTGCCGGGTGGCACGCAGGGTTTCGTTT
>JBAXXO010000333.1:0-3506 GCA_037127855.1 Alphaproteobacteria bacterium | reverse complement strand
GCCACATGTTGCGCTGACACCAAGCTCCGCTTTGCGCTTCTTGCAGACGATCAGGCGGTTCCGTAGCATTCGACCGAGGGAGGGCACGAAATGACGCAGCGCAATCAGGAGATCCCGGCGACCTCGGCTTTTGTCGGCAGGTCGGGTGCCGCACAAGGCGACCCGCTTTTGGCAGGGCAGCGACGGGCGGAGCAGTTCCTTGACGGTGATGTCGGTGCCATCTGGTCGGCATCGACGCCGCAGATGCAACAGGTTTTCGGAACGGCCGGAAATCTGGCGGCGTGGCGCGCGGATCTTTTGGCGAATTACGGCGCAGAAGAAACCATCTTGTCCGAGCGCGCAGACGAGCACGCAGATTATGCTGTCTATTCCCGCGTTTCGCGCTGGACGCTGACAGCCGAGCCGCTTGAACTGACCATCGCCTTTGACGGGTCGGACCGGATCGCAGGCTTTGCCATGGGACCGCAAGCTGTCGCCGCACCAAGCCGGTACCTCGATTACCAGACGAAGGCGACCTTGACCTTACCCGTAGATGGAGACTGGTTCGTCTACTGGGGAGGACGCGATATCGCGGACAATTACCATGCCGTGGATGTGGCGCAGCGATTTGCGTTGGACCTGCTGATCCTGCGCGACGGGGAAAGCCATTCGGGCGACACTGTGTCGCTGGAGAGTTATCATTGTTGGGGGCAACCTGTGCTTGCTCCGGCGGACGGCGTTGTGGTGCAGGCTGTCGAGGGCCTGCCGGATCAGGCCATCGGAGCGTCTGATTCGGACAATCCGGCCGGAAACCATATCGTCCTGGACTTTGGAAACGAAGAATACGGCTTTCTTGCCCATCTGCAGCAGGGCAGCCTCCGCGTCACCACGGGAGATGTCGTGACTGCGGGGCAGGAAATCGGCCTGTGCGGCAACAGTGGCAATTCGTCTGAGCCGCATCTGCATTTCCACATTCAGACCAGCCCGACGCTGGGACAGGGCGAGGGCCTGCCGGCGCAATTCACGACCTATCGGGCACAGGGGAGGCTGATCGCCCGGGGAGAGCCCCGCAAGGGCGACAGCATCCAGCCCGCCGATTGACCGCTTTGTCCGCAGGACCGACGTACGGCGTTCGGCACGGGCTCGTTCCTAGCCCCATGCGCCCACATGCACCGCCGCAGCCTCCGCCTCCAGCATCGGGCCGATGACCTCGACCCGGCGCTGGCCGGCGGAAAAAACCACCTCGCAGGGCAGGTCCAGTGTCGGGTTTTCGGGGTGGTTGCCGGTTATGGCCTTCAAATCGCGCTCGGTCAGGCCATAGACCACACGTTTCAGCCCGGTCCAGTAGATGGCACCGGCACACATCGCGCAGGGCTCGGCCGATGTGTAGATGGTGCATTCGGCCAGCAGGGCCTTGGGCAGGCTGGTCGAGGCGCGGGTCATCAGCACACGCTCGGCATGGCCGGTCATGTCATGGTCGGGCATATAGGCGTTGTGCTGGGTCATCAGCACCGTGCCGTCGGGGCCGACGAGGATGCAGGCGAAGGGGTGGTTGCCCGCCTCGCGCGCCTTGCGGGATTCGGTGATGGCAAGGCGCAGCAGGGCTTCGTGGTTCAACATGATGTGCGCTTTCAGCGAGGGGTGACGGGGCCATAGGTTGGCGGGTTTGCGGTCTCGATCAAGGGGCAAAGCCGAAAAACAGGCAGATGCCGATGATTCACGCCAGGGCGGTGATGAAATGCTTGTCGCTTGCCTGAAATTGGGTCTAGCCTGCGACATAAAGGACGATGGAGGCCAAACTGACCGATGCACCAAGACTTGAACTGATCGGGATCACCAAGCGGTTTCCCGGGGTGCTGGCCAATGATCATGTCAGTTTCGCGGTCCGTCCGGGCGAGATTCATGCGCTGTTGGGCGAAAATGGCGCGGGCAAGTCGACGCTGGTCAAGATGATCTACGGCATCATGCAGCCCGATGCCGGCGAAATCCGCTGGAACGGCCAACGGATCACGGTGGCCAACCCCAAAGCGGCGCGGCGGCTGGGGATCGGGATGGTGTTTCAGCACTTTTCCCTGTTCGAGGCGATGACGGTCCTGGAAAACATCGCCCTTGGCATGGATGCAAGCATCAAGTCGCGCGATCTTGAGGCGCGGATCGTGGCGGTGATGGCGCAATATGGGCTGAAACTGGAGCCGCACCGGATTGTGTCGACCCTGTCGGTGGGCGAGCGGCAGCGGATCGAGATCGTGCGCGCCTTGCTGTTGCAACCCGCACTTTTGATCATGGACGAGCCGACCTCGGTGCTGACCCCACAAGAGGTGGAGCAGTTGTTCGTCGTGCTGCGGCAATTGGCGGCAGAGGACTGCTCGATCCTGTATATCAGCCACAAGTTGCAGGAAATCAAGCTGTTGTGTGACACGGCGACCATACTGCGCGGCGGACGGTTGGTCGAGACTTGCAACCCTGCGGTGGAAACCAGCCGGTCGATGGCGGAAAAGATGATCGGCGGCAATCTGAAGGACATCACGCGCGGTGCGGGGCGGGAGTTTGGTGCTGAAAAGCTGGCGGTGCGCGGGCTTTGTGTGGCCAAGGACGGACCCTTTGGCACGGCGTTGCGGGATGTGGGTTTCGCGGTGCGGGCCGGTGAAATCTTCGGCATCGCGGGTGTGGCGGGCAATGGGCAGAATGCCTTGTTGCTGGCGCTGTCCGGCGAGGTGCCCGTGGCGGATCATGGCGATGCGGCAGTGCCGGATTTCAGCCTGACCGACAATGCCATTCTAACCGGGCGGGACCGGCTGGGCATGGTGCGGGGTGGTTTGATCAATGGTGCTGTGGCGCGGACCTATGCCGGTGAGGTGATCGAGGCCTTTGCGGTCAAGGCCACGGGGCCGGGGGCCTTTGCGCAAAGCCTGTCGGGTGGGAATTTGCAGAAATTCATCATGGGGCGCGAGATTTTGCAAAAACCCGATGTGCTGGTGGTGTCGCAGCCGACTTGGGGGGTGGATGCCGGGGCGGCGGCGGCGATCCATCAGGCCTTGGTGGATTTGGCCGCGGCCGGGTCGGCGATCGTTGTGATTTCGCAGGATTTGGATGAGCTGTTGTCGCTGTGCGACACCCTTGCCGTGATCAACGAGGGGCGGTTGTCGCGGCCGATGGCGGTGGCGGATGCCACGCCCCATGAGATCGGGCTGTTGATGGGGGGCATTCATGGCGCGGAGCCTGTGAGGCAGGAGGCGGCCGATGTGGCTTAGGCTGGAAAAACGACAGGAACCTAGCCGGATGATGTTGGTGGCGACGCCCATCGCCTCGGTCTTGCTGACCATGCTGATCGGGGTCGTGGTGTTCGATCTGATCGGGATTGATGGATTGCGGGCGGTGACGGACATCTTCCTGTCGCCGTTGCTGACCAGTTACAAATGGCAGGACGTGGCGGTCAAGGCGGCCCCGCTGATCATCATCGCCTTGGGCCTGTCGGTGGCGAACCGGGCGCAGGTGTGGAATATCGGGGCAGAGGGGCAGTATATCAT
>JBAXXO010000332.1:0-3512 GCA_037127855.1 Alphaproteobacteria bacterium | reverse complement strand
CTAGCACGGCCCGTCACTTCATGGCATGTACGGGGGAACAGGGGGAACGGCACATGGCTTTTGGCAAAGGACACCACCTTCACCTGATTGACGGGTCGGCATTCATCTTTCGCGCCTATCACGCGCTGCCGCCGCTGACGCGCAAGTCGGATGGGTTGCCCGTGGGGGCGGTCGCAGGGTTTTGCAACCTGATGTGGAACGAGTTGTCGGTTGCGGGCACCAAGACGGCCGCAACCCATATCGCCGTGGTGTTCGATGCCGGCGCCCACACCTTTCGCAACGACCTTTACGACCAGTACAAGGCCAACCGTCCCCCCTTGCCCGAAGATTTGCGCCCCCAGTTTCCCCTGACCCGCGACGCCACCCGCGCCTTCAACGTTGCCTGCATCGAGATGCAGGGCTATGAGGCGGACGATATCATGGCCACCTTGGCCATGCAGGCGCAGGCCGCGGGAGGCGGCTGCACCATCATCTCGTCCGACAAGGACCTGATGCAACTGATCGGCCCCGGCATCGACATGTTCGATCCGATGAAGAACAAATCGATCGGCCCGGATGAGGTGTTTGAAAAATTCGGCGTCGATCCTGCCCGTGTCGTGGACGTGCAGTCCCTCGCGGGCGACGGTGTCGACAACGTCCCCGGTGCGCCCGGCATCGGATTGAAGACGGCGGCGCTGCTTATTCAGGAATATGGCGACCTTGACAGCCTGCTCGCCCGCGCCCACGAGATCAAGCAACCCAAACGGCGCAAGGCTTTGGTCGACAATGCCGACCAAATCCGCTTGTCGCGCCAATTGGTGACGCTGAAAAAGGACACCCCCGTCGAGGTTGCGCTCGACATGCTGGAGGTCAAGCCGGTCGATCCGGACATCTTGCTGACGTTTCTGGCCGAGATGGAGTTTCGCACCCTGTCAACCCGTATCGCCGCAAAGCTAAAGGTGGTGGCCCCGGTGATTGACGACAGCAAGGGTTACGAAGTCGTCGGTGCCCATGACCAGACCGCCACCACTGACCGCCTGCCCTTTGACCATCAAGCCTACACCTGCATCACCGACGCCACAGCCTTGACCCAGTGGATCGCCCGCGCCCGCGACCGTGGCTATCTGGCCGTCGATACCGAAACCACGTCGCTGGATGAAATGGTCGCCGAGATCGTCGGCATATCCTTGTGCATTGAGCCAGGAAGCGCCGCCTATATCCCGATCGGCCACCGCAAGGGCGATGACCTGTTCAACTCCAACGCCCTGACTGAGGGGCAGATGCCGCTGGCCGCCGTGCTGACCCTGCTGAAACCATTGCTGGAGGACCCCGCCGTTCTAAAAATCGGCCAGAACATGAAGTACGACGCCAAGATGTTCGCCCGCAACGGCATCGACATTGATCCCATCGACGACACCATGTTGATGTCCTATGCCATGCATGCGGGGCTGCACAATCACGGCATGGATTTCCTGTCCGACACCTATCTGGGGCATAAACCCATTCCGATCAAAGACCTGATTGGCTCTGGCAAGGCGCAGGTCACCTTTGACCGCGTCGCGATCGACGTCGCGACCAAATACGCCGCCGAGGATGCCGACGTGACGCTGCGGCTGTGGCAAAGCTTCAAGCCCAATCTGCACCGTGCCAAGGTCACAACGGTTTACGAGACGATGGAGCGCCCGCTGGTCCCGGTTCTGGCCGAGATGGAAATGGCCGGAATTCAGGTGGATCGTCAGACGCTGTCACGCATGTCTGGCGCCTTTGCCCAGAAAATGGCGGCACTGGAGGAGGAGATTCACCTGCTGGCCGGCGAAAAGTTCAACCTAGGCTCGCCCAAGCAACTTGGCGAGATCCTGTTTGACAAGATGTCACTGCCCGGCGGCGAAAAAGGCAAGACAGGGGCCTATGCCACCGGCGCCGACATCCTTGAAGATCTGGCCACCGAACATGAATTGCCAGGCAAGATCCTCGATTGGCGGCAATTGTCGAAACTGAAATCGACCTATACCGATGCTTTGCAAGACCATATCAACCCTGAAACCGGCCGCGTCCATACCAGCTATTCCATCTCGGGCGCGATCACCGGGCGACTGGCCTCGACCGACCCCAACCTGCAAAACATCCCCGTGCGGTCTGAAGAGGGCCGCCGCATCCGCGAGGCATTTGTGGCCCCGCCGGGCAAGGTGCTGGTCAGCTTGGACTATTCCCAGATCGAACTGCGCATCCTTGCTCATATCGCCGAGATTCCGGCCCTGCAAGACAGTTTTCGCCAAGGCATCGACATCCATGCCATGACCGCGTCCGAGATGTTCAACGTGCCTTTGGATCAGATGACAAGCGACATCAGGCGTCAGGCCAAGGCCATCAACTTTGGCGTGATCTATGGCATTTCCGGCTTTGGTCTTGCCCGCAACCTGCGCATCCCGCGAGCCGAAGCACAGGGATTTATCGACCGCTATTTCGAACGATTCCCCGGCATCAAGGAATACATGGCCGCGACGGTCGCCTATGCGCAAAAGAACGAGTTTGTTCAAACCCTGTTCGGCCGCAAAATCCACACGCCCGAGATCAACCAGAAGGGCCCGGCCCAAGGCTTTGCCAAACGCGCCGCGATCAACGCCCCTATTCAGGGCACCGCAGCCGACGTGATCCGACGTGCCATGATCCGCATGCCCGCGGCCATCGCAGACCTTCCCGCCCGAATGCTGCTGCAGGTCCATGACGAACTGCTGTTCGAGGTCGACGAAAGTGCCGCCCCCGCGCTGATCAAGGCCGCCAAAGCCACGATGGAGGGGGCCGCCCACCCCGCCGTCCACCTGAAAGTGCCCCTGATCGTCGAGGCTGGCCAGGGGCCCAACTGGGCTGCGGCGCATTGATCTGCGACGCGCGTCCCCAAGCGTCGCCTGCCAAAGCAGGGGTCGCGCATGCTTGACGCCCGCCCGATCATCACCTTTGCCAGCCGCAGCCATCTGCGCGACTGGCTGGCGCTGAACCACGCTACCTCGGGCAGTATCTGGCTTGCCAGCTTTAAAAAATCGCACCGAGACTATGTGCCCTACCCCGAACTGGTCGCAGAACTGTTGTGTTGGGGCTGGATTGACAGCTTGCCAAAAGCGATCGACGCCACACGGTCTGCCCTGTTGATCGCCCCCCGCAACCCCAAATCCGCCTGGTCGGCCATCAACAAAGCCCATGTGATCCGCAATCGCGCCGCAGGTCTGATGGCCCCCTCTGGCGAGGCCGCCGTTGCGAATGCCCAAGCCAACGGCATGTGGGATTTCCTGAACGATGTCGACGCCCTGATCGACCCACCCGACCTGCTGAACGCCTTGGGCGAGCATCTCCCGGTCTGGCAAGCCTTACCAAATTCTGTGCGGCGCGGCACGCTCGAATGGATCAAGACGGCCAAGACCACCAAGACCCGCGCCGACCGAATCGCCGAGGTGGTCGACTCCACCCGTCAGGGCCTCCGCCCAAGGCTGTTTCGCCGTCAGGCGGCGTCGATTCGCACCTGAAAACAATTGTTACGC
>JBAXXO010000331.1:0-3525 GCA_037127855.1 Alphaproteobacteria bacterium | reverse complement strand
GCCTTGGGGCGGGCGATTGTGCGCGATCCTGCATGTTTCTTGATGGACGAGCCTTTGGGCGCGCTGGACGCCGAATTTCGCGAGCGTATGGCCGAGGAATTGCGGGCGCTTCATGACCGTATGCATGCAACGACCGTCTATGTGACGCATGACCAGTTGGAGGCGATGCAGATGGGCGACAAGATCGTGGTGATGAACCACGGGGTTGTTGAACAGTTCGGGCGGCCTCAAGACATCTATGACTGGCCCGCCACCTTGTTCGTGGCGAATTTCATCGGCTCGCCCCCGATGAATTTTCTGCGGTTCGACGGGATGGTGGGGAATGGCGCGACCGAGGTGGCGCTGCCGGGGGCAGTTGTCGCGGTGCCGCAGATGATCGGCGGGGCGTCGGGGGCGCTGGTGTTCGGGGTGCGGCCCGAGAATGTGCATCTGGCGGATGCCGCACCCTACAAGGGCCGGGTGGTGGCGACGGAATATCTGGGCACGACGCAGATCGTGACGCTGGACACGGAATGCGGTGTGGTCAAGGCGCGGGTGGCCGCAGACCGGCCTGTGGCGGTTGGCGAGACCACGGGGCTGCGGTTCGACGCACGGTCGGTCACTCTGTTCGATGCGGGGGGAAGGGCGCTGATCTCGGCCGCCAATCAAAGGGTGCTGGGTCATGGCTGAGGTCAGGTTGCAGGGCGTCACGCGGGTCTTTGGCGCAACCAAGGCGCTGGATGAGGTGACGATGGTGGTGCCGGATGGTGGCTTTGTGGTGTTGCTGGGCCCCACCGGCGCAGGCAAGACCACGATGCTGCGGATGGTGTCGGGGTTGGACAAGCCCGATGGCGGCGAGGTGTTCATCGGTGGGACTGCGATGGCCGGGCGGACGCCTGCGCAGCGCAATGTGGCGATGGTGTTCCAGCAATACTCGCTATATCCGCATCTGACCGTGCGCGAAAACATGGAATTCCCGCTGCGCTCGCCCCTGCTGCGGACGCCGGCCACCGAGATCGCGCGAAAGGTGGCCGAGGTGGCCGCGATCTTGCAGATCAGTCACAAGCTGGACAACAAGGCGACGGCCCTTTCAGGGGGCGAGATGCAGCGCGTGTCCATCGGCCGGGCTTTGGTGCGCAATCCGGCCGTGTATCTGATGGACGAGCCGCTGTCGTCGCTGGACGCCAAGTTGCGCGCCGATCTGCGGGTGGAGTTGAAGAATATCCACTCGGGGCTGGGGGCGACGTTCCTTTACGTCACCCATGACCAGATCGAGGCGATGACGATGGCAACCCATGTCGGCGTGCTGGACCACGGCCGTCTGGTGCAGTTTGGCAGCCCGCGCGAGATTTATGAACAGCCGGTCAGTGTCTATGCTGCCAGCCGTCTGGGCCAGCCACGCATCAACCTTTTGCCGGCGGATCACTTTCCAGGTGCACCGCCGCGGGCCGTCACGATCGGCCTGCGGCCCGAGCAGATCCGGCAGGGTGAGGGGCAGGAGGCGATGGTGAAGCGGGTCGAGCATCTGGGCGATCAGACGCGGCTGCATCTGACCTGCAACAGCCTGGACCTGATCACGGTCACAGATGCCCATACCGTGCTGCGGCCCGGGGACATCATCAAAATCCAACCAGACCGGCCGTTCTACTTTGACGCCGCCGGTGCGCGTATCGGGTGAGGAGAACCACATGACCCAGTTCATGAACAAACGAGAGAATATCGTCACCGAGGCGATTGACGGGCTGATCATGGCCAGTGGCGGGCGGTTGGCGCGGCTGGATGGCTATCCGCATATTCGCGTCGTGGTTCGGGCGGACCTTGATCGCAACAAGGTCGCGCTGGTCTCGGGCGGCGGGGCGGGACATGAGCCGGCTCATGCGGGCTTTGTCGGCCAAGGCATGCTGACGGCCGCAGTCTGTGGCGATGTGTTCGCCAGCCCCTCGGTCGATGCCGTGCTGGCGGGAATTCTGGCGGTCACCGGGCCTGCGGGATGTTTGCTGATCGTCAAGAACTATACCGGCGACAGGCTGAACTTTGGCTTGGCGGCCGAGCGGGCGCGAGCCTTTGGCCGCAAGGTCAGCATGGTGATCGTGGATGATGACATCGCCCTGCCTGACCTTCCGCAGGCGCGGGGTGTGGCGGGTACCCTGTTCGTGCACAAGATTGCCGGGCATCTGGCCGAGCAGGGGGCCGATCTGGCCGAGGTCACGGCGGCGGCCCAAGACGTGATCGCAGGCATAAAGTCGATCGGGATGTCGCTGGACACTTGCACCGTGCCGGGATCGTCCAAGGAAACCCGGATTCCGCCGGGAATGGTGGAACTGGGTTTGGGGATTCATGGCGAGCCCGGGGTCGAGCAGATCGGCTTTTCGGGGGCCGAACAGGCGATTTCGGCCATTGCCGACAAACTGGCCGCCATGATGGCGCCGGGACCGCATGTGGTATTGCTGAACAACCTGGGGGGAACCTCGGTGCTCGAGATGTCCGTTTTGGGCTATGAACTGCTGCGGTCGCGGATTGGCGGGCAGATCAGCCATATCGTCGGGCCTGCGGCGATGATGACCAGTCTGGACATGCGGGGGGTTTCGGTCACGGTCTATCCAGCCCCTGCGGCGCATCTGGCAGCCTTGATGGCACCCACAGGTCTGACGGCATGGCCCCGCTGCGAGCCCGTCGCGGCGCCGACCGTGCTGGCGCTGCCGGATGGGTTGACGCCGATCCGGCCGATCCCGTCGGCCCATGCGCCGACGCGGGCCTTTGTGGCGCGGTGCTGCGAGATCCTGATGGCGATGGAGGCGGACCTGAACGCCCTGGATGCCAAGACCGGCGACGGCGATACCGGGTCCACACTTGCAGGTGCGGCGCGGGCGCTGATCGGGGCGATGGATCACTTGCCGCTGGCCGACCACACCCAGCTTTACCGTGCCATCGGGTTGGAGTTGAGCCAGACCATGGGGGGATCCTCTGGCGTGCTGCTGGCGATATTCTTTGCGGCGGCGGGGGATGCGGCCTCGTCCGGTCTGACGATGGTCGAGGCGTTGAAGGCGGGATTGGCGCGGATGCAGCAGATCGGCGGCGCGGGTTTGGGCGACCGGACCATGGTCGACGCGCTCCACCCGGCCCTGGAGGCGTTGGACGATGGTTTGGCTGCGGCCACGCGGGCCGCACGGGCGGGGGCGGATCACACCGCAACGATGCGGCGGGCCAAGGCTGGGCGGGCGGCCTATCTGAGCGCAGGCAATCTGGAGGGGCATGTCGATCCCGGAGCAGAAGCCGTGGCGCGGTTGTTCGAGGCGCTGAAGACATAAGAAAGAGAGTATTTGGGCCAGTATGAAGGGATCACAGGCCGGTATTGGCGAGGGCGTCTTGCCAGTTTGTCTCAAGCAGCGGGGTCTGGCCTATGGGCGCGGAGCGGGTCTGGGTGGTAAGCTGGGCGTGTCCGGGTCTGGATAGAATGAAAATTCTCTATATTACAATTGCTTGCCGTTTTATGTGAACCAGATTGAAAGGTCGCGTAGCGGTTCTGGCTTCGTGGAATTGGGAGCC
>JBAXXO010000330.1:0-3527 GCA_037127855.1 Alphaproteobacteria bacterium | reverse complement strand
GTTTTGATAGTTGCGGGGGGTGCCATCTGCACCGGAAAACATCAGGTCGCGGTTGTGAAGTTTGAGCGCCGCTTCCATGACCGGGATCAGGTCAGGGTGTAGCGGAATGTCGCGGATGCCATCGGCGGACTTGGTGGTGCCGATCTCGCCATCCTCTGCCGCCCGTTGGCGGATGCGGATCAGGCCAGCCGTTTTGTCGAAACCGCTACGGGGAAAACCACGCGCCTCTGAAATGCGCATTCCCGTGTGGACAAGCAGATATGCGAGAGGGCGGTAGAGCGCCCATGCTCGGGCGATCTGGCGGTTGCCGCCGTTCGCCAGATTGTCAGCAGCACGCAACAGAGCGGCAATCTGTGCCGGGTTGAACACGCCTGAATCCTTCGCCAACTTGTCCTTGGTCTTTTCCGCGCGGGTCGGTTTCAAGGTAACGGTCGCACCGGGGACGGCGGACAGGATGCCGCGTTTGACACCATAGGCGAAGACCGCCTTCGTCAACCGCAAGACTTCCCGGATGGATCGAGCGGCAAGTTCAGCCTTCTGCATCCGCTCGCGGATGGTCTCCAAATCGGTGGCGGTGGCGCTGGCGACGGTGCCGCCCCTCTCGGTGAAGTATGGGATGATCCGGTTTTCAAGATACTTGCGATAGGTCCGCAGGGTCTGCGCCTCTAGCGGGTCGCCTCCGTCATAGCCCTTCGTGAGTGCAGTTAGGTAGTCGTTCGCCAGTTCTTTAAAGACCACACTGGTGGCCTGCTTTTCCTCCACCAGCGAAAGCGGTTTGTCCTCATGCGCCCTTTGCATCTCGCTTGCGAACGCCAAAGCCTCACGCTTTGTCGGGAAAGCCTTCTCACGTTGCTTGCCGGATTCCTTCCAACGTGAGGCGTAGACGATCCGCGTCTTCCCCACCTTGGCCGGGACTTCCTTCTTGATGACGTGTGCCATTGGCGTTCCTTGTCATGTATGATTCCGCGTGTCGTATATTGACTACCTCAGCCACTTGCTAGCTGCAAGCCAGACGTTGGCAATCGGGTCTTATCCCCAACATTCCGCGCGGTTTGGCGAAGCATGGCATTGAAGAATCGAGCCGACAAAAGTTAATGTTCCCTCTATGTTCTTTTCGACGCAAGGGGTTCAACATGGCGATGATCGAAACCTTTGCCGCGCCAAACGTGATCTGGGAACGCGAATGCAAAACCCGCCGCCGTCGTGCTGTCGCCGATCTGGTTGAACTGGTGAATGGTGCAGCGCCGGGGCAGGAGCCGCAAAGCATCTCTGACCCCATCCTGTGGGTTCACCAAGCCTTTGACCGCTACCGATCTGGGATGGCAGACAATGACAGGCGCATCTATGACTTAGCCAAGATTGAGCATGATTTCATTGCCGCACTGTGTGCCCTGAACTTCGATGACACGACACGCCAGCTTCGCTTGGCGGTCAAGGCGCTGCGGGCGTTCGCTCGTTTACCTGATGGTAACCTTGTGATGGAACACTAGCTATTGTGGATTCACGATGTTAGCTTTGGCAAAAAGCACTGGGGGATGTTGTGCCAAGTTTCTATGAGTTCTTTGCCGGTGGAGGTATGGCGCGGGCAGGACTCGGCGCGGGCTGGACCTGTACATTTGCGAATGACTTCGATGAAATGAAGGGCAGGGTCTACGCGGACAACTGGGGTTCTGACCATCTCTTGGTGGAAGACGTTGCCAAGGTCGGAACGGGCCAGTTGCCAGGACTCGCCGATCTGACGTGGGCCTCTTTTCCTTGCCAAGATTTATCGCTGGCAGGTTCCTACGCTGGGATTGGGCACCCTTCGCAAAAGGTGTTCACTCGGTCGGGCACCTTCTGGCCTTTCTGGTCCCTCATGCGGCAACTTGATGATGTAGGGCGAGCGCCCAAGATCATCACCTTGGAAAATGTCTATGGTGTGCTGCGGTCCAAAGGTGGCAACGACTTCAAAGCCATTGCGTCGGCTTTCTCTGGGCTGGGCTATCGGTTCGGGGCGGTTGTTATCAATGCCCGCGACTTCGTTCCGCAGTCCCGCCCGCGTGTATTCGTGATCGGTGTTCGCAGTGATCTGGTCATTCCGGCAGCCCTCAAGAACGATGCCGCTACCGACATGTGGCATCCCGCCGCCCTCCGTCAAGGTCATGCGATCCTTACGGAGGAAGCGAAACGGCGCTGGATTTGGTGGAGCCTGCCCCAGCCGCAAATGCGTCGGCTGCGTTTCCAAGATGTCGTGAGCGATGAGCCGGAAGGCGTCAAGTGGCACTCAAAGTCCGAGACGGCGGCCCTACTCTCGATGATGTCGGAACGGAACCGGGATAAGGTCACAGAGGCTCAAGCCTCTGGTGAGCGTATAGTCGGTGGCCTGTACAAACGGACAAGGATCGAAGATGGGCAAAGGGTCCAGCGGGCGGAAGTCCGTTTCGATGATGTTGCCGGATGCCTTCGTACCCCAAGCGGTGGATCGTCGCGGCAGAGCATCCTTGTGATCAACGGGAGCAAGGTCCGGTCGCGATTGCTGGCACCACGAGAGGCTGCCGACCTGATGGGGTTGCCGCCCGACTACAAGTTGCCAGACCGATACAATGATGCCTACCACGTCGCCGGTGATGGGGTTGCGGTGCCAGTTGTGGCGCACCTTGCCCGCCATATCTTTGAGCCGATCCTTGCGGCTAACGCCGCTCACAACGCGATGGCAGCCGAGTAATGGGCATCCGCGAAGATTTGGCCGACTTTGTCCATCGCTATCATTTCCGCAACAAAGGTGCGCTCTGCGTTGCCTTGGTTACCACTGAACACGCCCGCAAGATGGGGATGCCACTGGACCCAGAATCGTTGCTGACGGCTCACGGCGGGCAGATGTTAGGGCTTGGTAAAGCTGCAGTTCAGAAGATACTGGCGCGGCACGGTATCGAAAAGGTTTTGGCGCAAGAGGGCGGGCGGACCAGTCGAGGCAGCATCGACAACATGCGGTCCTATACCGCACTGCTGAACGGGATGGCAGGAATTGGCGGGGCACTTGATCTGGACGCAGTGGAAGCGTTTTGGATTTCAGAGGTTCAGGCGTTCTTCTCTGCAAAGCCTTTCCGGTTGCGGCTGGATTCTTCGCTTGGCATGCGGGCAATGATCCGCAACCTCATGGCACAGGCAGAGGAACGTCAAAAAGCGTCGCCCGGCACAATGTATCACGGTTCGATGATGCAGCATCTCGTAGGCGCGAAACTGGACTTGGTGCTTGGGAAAGGTGCTGTTGATCACAACGGATCGAACACCAGCGACCAAAAGCCTGATCGGACTGGGGACTTCGACATTGGCGATGTGTCATTGCATGTTTCGACTTCACCGGGGGAGTCCCTTATCGGGAAGTGTGCCGCCAACATTGAAGCCGGTCGCAAACCGATGATCGTTACCACGAGGAAGGGTGCCAGTGTCGCAGAGGGGCTTGCCGAAAACGCGGGCATCGCAGACCGGCTGGATGTGATCGAGTTTGAGCAATTTGTCGCCACCAACATCCACGAGTTGGGGAGATT
>JBAXXO010000329.1:0-3564 GCA_037127855.1 Alphaproteobacteria bacterium | reverse complement strand
CCCTCGTCCCCCTCAACGCGCGAGGTCAAAACCAACCGTCCCACCGCCCCCAGCGAGGCCAAAGCCTCGCCACGAAAACCAAAGGACCGGATGTTCAACAGATCGCTGCCATCGATCTTTGACGTCGCATGCCGCGCCACCGCCAACGGCAGGTCGGCGCCCGTCATCCCGCAGCCATCATCCGTGACCCGGACCATCACTTTTCCGCCGGCGGTATAGTCCACCGCGATCCGCCGCGCCCCGGCATCCAGCGCATTCTCGACCAGTTCCTTGACCGCCGACGCGGGCCGCTCCACGACCTCACCCGCCGCAATGCGGTTTATCGCAGCGTCATCCAGCGCCCGTATCACCGGACGCGCTTCGCTTATCTTGGGGTCAAACACGCTCATGCCCCCATACATAGCAGTTCCAAGAAAAAGAGGCCACAGATTCGCGGCCCTCTTTCAGTTCAGCTCAAATGGCCACTCCTGACGCTTGCGTCGCGCCCCCGACGTTACTCCGCAGGCTTCACACCCACCGCATCACCGACCACGACAAAGAACAGCTTGTCCGGCGTCAACAACTGCCCCGCCACCCGCTTGACGTCCGCCAGTGTCACCGCCGCCACCTTCGCGTTGCGCATCGCCGGATACTCGACCGGCAGGCCCATGACCTGCATGCCGACCAGAAGGCTGGCAATCGTGCCATTGCCGTCAAACCGCAGCGGATAGGCCCCGGTCATATAGGTCTTGGTATCGTCCAGCTCTTTCTGTGTGACGCCGTTTGCCGCCAGAGCCGCCCAGACATCGCGGATCACCTGGATGGCCTCTGCCGCCTTGTCATTGGCGGTTGCCAGACTACCCGACAGCATCTCGGCGTGGTCATAGGCCACCAGCGCGGTGCCGATGCCATAGGTCAGGCCACGCTTTTCGCGCACCTCATCCATCAAGCGCGACGAAAAGCCGTTGCCGCCCAAGATCTCGTTCAGCACGGCCGCGGCAAAGTAATCAGGGTCATCAAACCGGATCCCACCTTGATAGAAACTGATGCTGCTTTGCGGCCCCGGAAAGTCTTGTTGCACCAGCGCACCCTTGGTCGTCAGATCAACCCGCCCGGGTTGAGCAGCACCGGTGGCGGGCAAATCCCCCAGCAGACGGTCCAGCATCACGCCCAGATCGGCCGCATTGATATCCCCTGCCGCCGCCACAAAAATCCGGTCGCGCGCAACCGTGTTGGCAAAGGCTGCAAGCATGTCGTCGCGGGTCAGCGCCTTGACGCTGTCCTCGGTCCCGTCGCCCGATGTGCCATAGGGATGCGCGCCATAGGCCCGCGCCTGCAGGATTTTTCCGGCGATGGCGTCAGGATCCTTCGCGTCAGATTGCAGCCCGGCCACAACCTGTGCCCGCACCCGCTCGAGGGCATCCGCATCAAAACGCGGCTTGGTCAGGGCGGCATCCAACAGTCCGACCGCCTTGTCACGGTTCTCAGTCAGGAATTGCGCCGACACGCCGACGCCGTCCAGATCGGACCGAAACGTGAACTTTGCCGCCAACCCGTCACGTGCGGCGGCAAAGCCCTGACTGTCCAGATCCCCGGCTCCCTCTTCAATCAGCGCGGTCATCAGGTTGACCTCGCCGCGCTTGCCGGGACGGTCCAGCGACGTGCCCCCCAAAAACCGGATTTCCAGCGCAGTAAAGGGGATGCCGTGCTCTTCCACCAACCAGGCCTTGATCCCACCGGGCGAGGTGACCTCTTGTATATTGATCTCCGCCCATGCAGGCAATGCAAAGGGCCAGGCCAGAAAAACTGCGGCCATGGCCACCATGACACGCGCGCGCCACCACCGGGTTCCCAGGGTCTGGGTCATTGTGCAACCTCCTCAGTGGTCAGATATCCGGTCACGGCGTTGTGGCGGTTCAGCACCTCACGGGCTGCAGCCATCACCTCTTCGGCGGTGACGGATTGCAAGATACCCGGCCAATCCTGAATGTCCTTGATGCTAAGACCAATCGTCAGCCCAGAGCCATAGTCCTGCGCCAGACCTTGAACATCATCCCGGCCATAGATCTCGGACGCTCGCAACTGTGCCTTTATCCGCGCAAAATCCTCTGAATTCACCCCGTCTTTCAGAAATTTCGCCACCACAGCATCCATCGCCCTTTCGGCATCGGGCAAGCCAAGACCGGCGGCTGGCACAATCACCATGCCGAACGTATCCTGATCCAGCGAAGTTCCGTCATAGAACGCCGCCGTATAGACCGCCTGCTGCGTGTCAAACTGCAACGCCCGCGCAAAGACCGAGGTTGTCGAGTTTCCCCCCAACAGTTCCGCCAACAGCTTCAACGCCGCCGCCTTGCGTTGATCGCCGGGGTTGCGTTCAGGTGCCAAATAGGTGCGGATGACATAGGGCTGCGCCACGCGCTCATCCGCCAGTACCAGCCGCCGCTCGGCCAGTTGCGGCGGCTCGGTCGGTCGCAGCCGTGGCTTGATCTTGTCCGATGGCGCAATCGGCCCGTAATGCTGCTTGGCCATCGCCAGCACATCCTGGGGCTTGACATCCCCCGCCACGACCAGAATGGCATTGTTGGGCGCATAATTGGCCTGATAGAACTCCAGCGCGTCGGCCCGCGACAACTGCTCCACCTCATGGCGCCAGCCGATCACCGGGATGCCATAAGGGTGGTTCATATACTGCGCCGCACTCATCTGCTCGGACAACAAGGCCGCAGGCGAACTGTCGGTGCGCTGATTGCGCTCGTCCAGAATGACCTTGCGCTCGGTCGTAACATCGTCCTCGGTCAGGTTCAGGTTGCGCATCCGGTCACTTTCCAGCGTCATCATCAGATCCAGCCGGTCCGCGGCCACCCGCTGGAAGTAGGCGGTATAATCCAGCGTGGTAAATGCGTTATCGCTGCCACCCTGCGCCGCCACGATCTTGGACAGATCGCCGGGGGCCACCGTCTTGGTCCCCTGAAACATCAGATGCTCCAGAAAATGCGCAATGCCGCTGTGACCGGGGCTCTCATCTGCCGCACCGATCTTGTACCAGACCATATGCACGACGACCGGCGCGCGGTGATCCTCGATCACCACCACCTCCATGCCATTGTCCAACTGAAAAGTGCTGACCGTTTCGGCCTGCGCTACCCGTGCCGCAACGGGCAGCGCCATCAGCGCCACCAGCCCCACGCCAAATCCAAAGCCAAGCCGCATCGCCATCCTCCCCTATTGTCGTGCAACCTAGGTCAGACCCGGCCACAAGCAAACCCCCTCCACAAAGATGTGAGCATGCCTGCACCCACCCCGGTCGCACGACCGCAGTTGTTCTTGGCTCTCAGCGCTTCTTGGGCCGTGGCGGCGCCGATGGTGTGGCAACACCCGCCGTCCGCCACCGCGCCAACTCGTCATAGGCATTCAAGGCAAAGCGCCCATAGACCCGGAAATACGTCGGCACAGCGAAAAGCCGCTCCAGGGGTCGGCCCTGATTTTTTTGCCGGAACTGCAAATCCTCTTGCGCAAGTTCGGTACGGATATCCGCCGCCACCCCGCCGCGCGCGGCATAGGCGATCAGCGCCCGGTCGCTGG
>JBAXXO010000328.1:0-3568 GCA_037127855.1 Alphaproteobacteria bacterium | reverse complement strand
CGGGTGTTGGACATGTTTGCCCATGTCGGCGGCTTTGGTTTGGCCGCTTTGGCGGGGGGGGCGGTTTCCGCCTTGGCGGTGGATGCGTCGGGGCCGGCTTTGGCGTTGGCGGAACAGGGGGCTGCGGCCTCGGGGTTTGCAGACAAGTTCGCGGTGCGGCAGGGCGATGCCTTTGAGGTGTTGGAGGCTTTGGCGGCTGAGGGGTCAGTCTTTGATCTGGTGATCTGCGATCCCCCAGCCTTTGCACCGGCCAAACCTGCGTTGGAGGCGGGGCTGCGGGCCTATGAGCGGCTGGCGCGTTTGGCGGCGCCGCTGGTGGCGCCGGGCGGCTATCTGGTGCTGTGTTCGTGCAGCCATGCCGCGGATTTGCAGGCGTTTCGCAATGCCAGCGCCCGCGGGATCGGGCGGGGTGGGCGGCGGGCGCAATTGCTGCATACGGGCTTTGCCGGGCCGGATCATCCGATGTTGTTGCAATTGGCTGAAAGTGCCTATCTGAAGTGCTTGTTCTTTCGGTTGAATGGATGAGGGCGGTTCTGGATGCCTGTGTGATCTATCCGACCGTCTTGCGCGAAATATTGATCGGGGTCGCGGCAAAGGGGCTGTACGAGCCGGTCTGGTCCGAGCGGATCTTGCGCGAATGGGTGTTGGCGACGGCCAAGCTGGGACCCGTGGCGCAGAGGCAGGCCGAGGGCGAGGCGCTGCGGATGAGGGCGGATTTCCCAAGGGCGATGGCCCGCGCGCGCGCGGATATCGAGGCGGGGTTGTTGCTGCCCGATGCGGGGGATGTGCATGTCTTGGCGGTGGCAGTGGCGGCCCATGCCGATTGCATCGTGACGTTCAACGCCAAGGACTTTCCGCGCCATGTGCTGGCGCAGGAGGGGATTGCGCGTCGCGATCCCGACAGTCTGCTGTGGGAATTGTGGTCCGGTGATCCGACATCCGTGGCAGAGGTGGTGACCGCGGTTCATGCCGTGGCAGAGCAATTGGCGGGTCAGGTTCTGCCGTTGAAGGCGTTGATGAAGCGGGCCCAATTGCCCAAGCTTGCCAAGGCGATGGCGGCGTGAAGAATGAGTATTTTGGCCAGTATGAAGGGGATCGGACTGGGTGCTTTGCAAGGCGCCATCTGCCAAAAACTGCGCCGCCAGCAAGGCAAGCGACGCGGACCGGACGCGGCACGGCTGTGGTCATATGCGCTGTCTGGCCCGGGCCAACCTTGTCAACCTATACGGTCAAGAAAGATCGAGATCGCAAGGCCCAACAGGCCGAAGGCTATCGCGTAACCGGCCGCGTATTGCAGCGCGTCCAGTTTGCGGCCGCCGCGCTTTCGCGCCGTATAGGCACCAAGGGCCGCGCCGCCAAGTAGTGCCGCCGTCCAGATCATCTTTGCTCTCCTTGGCCGGGACAGGCCCGGATTGGCAGCGCGTCATGGTCCAGGGCTGGACGCGGACCGCGCCGAACCGAAGCCATAGCGTGCGGCTGGCAGAGTGTCGAGACGCAGCGCCGTGGCTGCGGCGGTCTGACCCATCCTGTCCAGCGCCTCGGCCTGCAAAAGGGACAGATTGGTGATCAGGACAGCATTCTGGGCGGTTTTGGCCAAGGGCAAGGCGGTTTGGGTCAAGTCAATTGCGCTGTCGGTCCGGCCTGCGGCGAGGTCGAGGACGGCCAGTTGCAGCAGGGTTTGGGCAAGGCGCACGCCGCCATCGGGCAGGGGCGCAAACACTTTGGCGGCGGCTTGAAAGGAGAGGCGGGCCTGATCGCGGTCTTGCAGGCGACCAAGGGCAAAGTGGCTGAGGCCGAGGCGGGCGTCTTGCCAACCGTTGGCCTCGGCGATGGCCAGCATCTTGCGGGCGGCGGGCAGGCGGGCAGATTGCACGGAGTCTGCGCCGAGCGCGGTTCGCACGGCCTGCGCCCAGTCGCGCGGTGTGTCGGGATGGTCCCAGAGGCCGGGCCGCTCGCCCGCAGGGTTCAGCCGGGCCAGAATTGCGGGCAGGCGGGCGGCAACCTGATCGCGGGTCATACCGGCGGCAAGCTCGGGGTCGTAGTGGACGCGCAGGACCAGCATGTCAAAACCGGTCAGGGTCGACAGGAAGTTGTCGTCGTTGAAGATGCTGTCGGGCAGGCGGAACAGGTCGTTCAGCGGGCCAAGCGCCTGCGCCACTTCCTCATGCAGGCAGTCGCGTTGTTCTTGCGGGCTCGTGTCGCTGGGGATGAAGACGGTCAGTTTCTGGCGCTGACGCAGGGTTTGCCAGTCAAGCGCATCTGATCCGCGTCGCATCCGGTATTCGGCAAGCGAGTCGACGTTGGGTGCCACGAAGCAGGCAGCGGTCGGGTCGATGCCTTGCAGCACCGCCTGAGGGGCGAATTCGACGGTGATGTTGGCGGCCAGATCCGTTGGACTGCCCGGTGCGTCGGTGATCAGCCGCAGGTCCAGCCCGGCCTCGCGTTGCAGCCGGGTGATCAGGCGCGAGAGGTCGGCGGCGGCGATGGGTGGGACAGGACCGGTCACGCGCAGGGTGATGGGCGCACCAAATCTCGACAGGGTGGGCAGGCGCTGGCCGCTTTCAAGTTGGAAGGTCAGGTCGAGAAAGTCTTGGGCGATCTGGCCATTGGGGCGTCGAGTGGGACTGCCGGGCTGGTTGGGAAATTGCAAGGTTGGCCCCGGTGGCGGCAGAGTCGGCTGAAGCTGGGGCGTGGTGCAGGCGGTCAGCAGGGTTGCAAGGAACACCCACCCCGTGGTGCGGCAGATCTGCCCGGGCAGGAATGTGCCGGTGGCGGCCATCAGGTCCGCGGCGCGGGATGGAAACCAAGACTCACGCAGCGTCATGGACAGATCTGGGCAAGGGCCGGGCCTTTTTGGGATGTGACGGCCTGTGCGTTTTGTGATGCGCGCAGGCCCCCTGCGGATTTGGCGGCACCCGAATGATCGAGGGAGCGATAAGGGAATTCATCAGGGGATCTTCAAACGTCACGGCGGCCACGACAGTCATTTTTGGCTCGTTCGACGCAGCGTTTCTGGCGGTTCTGGCAAATAGCATAAACGGATCAAGCCCCTGTACCTGCGGAAGGTGGACTTTAACCTTCGTGTGAAAATCTCGCAACCGCTAGTGACAAGGGGTTACCAATCGGCTAATGGCAGCCCGTCAGGGGTGCGTTGCCGCGGCTACCAAGCTGGCGCAAGAGACCGATGCAATGGAGTGTGCTGCGATGAAAGCTGAAACTTTCTTGCCCGAGGATTATCGCCCTGCCGAGAGCGAACCTTTCATGAACGACTTGCAGATGGAGTATTTCCGCCGGAAATTACTGGTCTGGCGTCAGGAATTGCTGGATCAAAGCGCCGAGACGATTGACAACCTGCAGGATTCAGGGCGCAACGTGCCCGACATTGCCGACCGTGCCAGCGAAGAAACCGACCGGGCGCTGGAGTTGCGCACACGCGACCGGCAGCGCAAGTTGGTCAGCAAGATCGATGCGGCATTGCGGCGGATCGAAAGCAACGAATATGGCTATTGCGAGATGACGGGCGAACCGATCAGCCTGAAGCGGCTGGATGCGCGGCCGATAGCGACCA
>JBAXXO010000327.1:0-3569 GCA_037127855.1 Alphaproteobacteria bacterium | reverse complement strand
GTTGCGAGTTGCGTTCAATCAGGTGAACCTGATTGAACGCGACTCGCTCTAGCGCTTTGGCGGAATATTCAGGAAAGGACGCCCAATGGCCGATGCTACCCCCGAGCCGAAAGCCGGATTTGACCGGCGTGATTTCCTGCGCGGCACGGTGGCGGTTGCGGGGGCGGCGGCGGCTTTGGCCACGGCCAAGACTGCGCAAGCCGACGCGCCGCAGACCCTTGCGGGCGGTACCGTCTTCACCGGCGATGTGCAGGGTGGCAAGCCGGTCGTCAGCCATCTGAACACCGAGGATCTGGAGCCGGGCAAGATCCATAGGCTGTATTTCCGCGGGGTCGAGCGGCCGTCGGGGCCGCCTTGTCTGGTGTCGGTCATCGTGGCCAAGGGGGCCAAGCCCGGCAAGCGCATCACGCTGACCAGCGGCGTGCATGGCGACGAGATGAGTTCGATCCGCACGGTGCAGGCGGTGATGGACGGGCTGGAGCCTGCGCAGATGAGCGGGACGGTGATGGCGGCGGTGGATATCGCCGGCCCCGCGGTGGAATCGATGCAGCGGCGCTGGACGGGCTGGGGGCGCGGGGCGGAACTGGTCGATCTGAACCGGGAATGGCCGGGCAATGCCAACGGGCCCAGCACCGCGGGGCGGCATGCCGCGCTGGTGTTCGAGCATCTGTTGCGCCCGAACACGGACTTTGCCATCGACTTTCACACCGGTACGACGGGGCTTGACGCCGCGGCCTTCAACATTGGCGACCGCAGCAATCCGGATGTGAAGCGGATGATGGACTTGTTTCCGGTCGGCATGATCTGGGATGATCCGGTCTATCCATCCGTGTTGCACAATGCGTTGATCGATGTCGGCATCCCCTGCTTTACGCCCGAGATCGGGGCCGCGCGCAGCCTGAACCTGCCGATGATCGCGCTGTTTGTCGAAGGCACGCTGAATGTGTTGAAACATTACGGTGTTGTGCCGGGGCCCCTTGGCCGCACCGGCGCGGATGTTGGCGTCTTTATCGGCGACAGCGCTTTTCCGGTTCTCGCCAGCACCGGGGGTTTTGTGGAAATGCAGGTGCGGTTGGACGACATGGTCACCGCCGGCCAGCAGGTCGCGGTTCAGCGCAACGCCTTTGGCGAGGTGGTGGCGAATTATGCCAGTTCCGTTGCCGGCAAGGTGGCCGGCTTTCGCAGCGACGCCATGGCAGAGCCCGGGAATGTGCTGATGTTCATCCTGTTCAACAGCCCCGCTGCTGCGGCCGAGATCTATCCCGAATAGGCTGCCCGTCATGGTGAAGGCGGTTGGAGCGTTCTTTTGGGCCGATCTGCGTGGGTAGGGTGCGTGATTTCACGCACCGCCGCCGGGGTGTGCGGTCTTTGGCGGCCAGTCGGTCGTGTCGTGATCGGGATGCTGGCGGCTGGACATCCTGATATTTCCGAACCTTTCAGGCGTATCGCCGACGCCATTGTCCCCCTCACCGGTGACGGTTGCAGGCAGGTGGAACAGGTCGGCAAACCACGGCTCGCGCGCCTCGATCCCGAATTGGACCAACGGCTTGAGCTCGGAATGGTGATCGCGCACGCTGATCGTCACTGCGATCTGGGGACTGGACAGGAATTTGTAGAACAAGGGCGTGCCGCGTGTGATGCGCATGTGATCGGGCAAGACGGAGATAAAAGCGCCGAAGAAGCTGCCGAATTGCTTTTGGCACATGCGGCAGTCGCAGATGCAGGCATTGCTGGGCCTCTCTTGCAGCGCGTAACGCACCGCGCCGTATTGGCAACCGCCAGTCCAGATGTCGTCCAGTCCGGGTCTCGGCAAACGGTTAGGGCAAAGTTTAGGGCGGAAGGCTGAAAAATGCAAAGGCCGGAGGTTTCCCTCCGGCCCGTCTTTGCGTCGGTAGGGTGCGTGATCTCACGCACCGCGCTTAGTTCCGCGCGCGGTCGACCATCTTGCCTTTGGAAATCCAAGGCATCATTGCGCGCAGTTTTTCGCCAACCTTCTCGATCTGGTGCTCGTCGTTGCGGCGGCGGGTCGCCTTGAAGAAGGGCTGGCCGACTGAGTTTTCCTGCATGAAGTCGGACACGAATTTGCCGGACTGAATGTCTTCCAGCACCGCCTTCATGCGGGCCTTGGTTTCGGCATAGGGCAGGATGCGCGGGCCGCTGACATATTCACCATATTCTGCGGTGTTCGAGATCGAATAGTTCATGTTGGCGATGCCGCCCTCATAGATCAGGTCGACGATCAGCTTGACCTCATGCAGGCATTCAAAATAGGCCATTTCCGGCTCGTAGCCAGCCTCGACCAGCGTTTCAAAGCCCATGCGGATCAGCTCGACCAGACCGCCACACAGCACGGCTTGTTCGCCGAACAGGTCGGTTTCGCATTCCTGGCGGAAGTTGGTTTCGATGATGCCTGAACGCCCGCCACCGATGCCCGAGCAATAAGACAGGCCGAGTTCCATCGCCTTGCCCGACGCGTCCTGATGCACGGCCACGAGGCAGGGCACACCACCGCCTTTGACATATTCGCCGCGCACGGTGTGACCCGGGCCCTTTGGGGCCATCATGATCACATCGACGCCAGGTTTGGGTTCGATCAGGCCGAAATGAATGTTCAACCCATGGGCAAAAGCGATGGCGGCACCGTCGCGAATATTGTCATGGACATATTTCTTGTAAGTCGCGGCCTGCAATTCGTCAGGCATGGTGAACATGATCAGGTCTGCCCAGGCGGCGGCCTTTTCGATGTCCTTCACCTTCAGGCCTTCGCCTTCTGCCTTCTTGGCCGACGGTGAGCCGGGCCGCAGGGCCACGACGAGGTTCTTGGCACCCGAATCGCGCAGGTTCAGGGCATGGGCATGGCCTTGCGATCCGTAGCCCAGAATGGCGACCTTTTTGTCCTTGATCAGGTTGATGTCGCAGTCACGGTCGTAATACACGCGCATTTTGGTCGCTCCTTGATTGACTGCGCGGCAGAATAGGGACTTCTGCCTTAATCGCAGTGCAAAATTTGACAAATCTGGGAAAGTTTGCGAAAGATCATGCGCGATTTGGGTATATTGTGCAGAAATCATGCAGGTGGATGAGACAGACCGGCGGATATTGCGGCATTACCTCGGCGAACCGGGGATGGTGCGGGCAGCGCTGGCCGAGCGGGCGGGCGTGACGGTGGCTACGCTGTGGCGGCGGTTGGAGCGGATGGCAGAGGCGGGGTTGATCGGCACTGCGCGGGCTGTGATCGACTGGCGCAAACTGGGCTACGAGGTCGAGGTCAGCCTGCGCTTCACGCTGGACAAAACCAATCCGCGGGCCTTTGACGAGTTCATTGCAGCGGCGCGCCTGGTTCCCGAGGTGATAGGGATCGAGACTTTTCTGGGACGGGTGGATGTGCGTCTGAACGTGATCGCGCGCGACATGGCACAGTATCAAGAGATTTACAGGTTGCGGATTTTGGCCCTGCCACATATCGCCGAGGTCGAGGCACTGATGCTGATTGCGACGATCAAGGAAAGCGAGGGGTTGCCGTTGTGATGCCGCTGGATGATCTGGATCGTGGGATCTTGCGGGCTTTG
>JBAXXO010000326.1:0-3580 GCA_037127855.1 Alphaproteobacteria bacterium | reverse complement strand
GATGCTATTTGACGGGCAAGAGGGCTACGGCTTTGCCACGGAGGCGGCTGCGGCGCTGCGTGATTGGGCGCGCCGGACGCTGCGGCATCTGCAACTGGTAAGCTATATCGACTCGGCCAATTCTCGTTCGATCGCCGTCGCCAAGCGAATGGGCGCAGTGGTCGACAGCGTGACGTCCGAACCATCTGCGTCAGAACTGGTATTCGTTCATCGGCGGGTGATCGCATGACCCCGCCCACCCTGCAGACCGCTCGGCTGGTGCTGCGCCCGATGATCCTGGCCGATTTTCCTGCCATCGCCGCGTTTCTGGCGACGGATCGCAGCCAATACATGGGCGGCCCCTGTGACCTTAGGGGCGCATGGGGGTGGTTTTGCCATGACGTGGCTCTGTGGTCGCTGGCAGGCCACGGCGCGCTGATGATCGAGGCTGGCGGCGCTGTGGTGGGTCAGGTGGGCATCAATGCCGGACCGCTGTTCCCCGAGACGGAACTGGGCTGGTGGTTGTATGACGGCCATGAAGGCCGGGGCTATGCAACCGAAGCGGCGGCGGCGCTTCGGGATTGGGCCTTTGCGCATCTGAGCGTTGACAGTCTGGTCAGCTATGTGGATCCCGCCAATCTGGCCTCGGCTCGTGTCGCCTTGCGGCTGGGGGCTGTGCTGGACCCCGATGCGCCGCGTCAGGCGGGGGATGACGATGATCTGGTTTTTCGGCATTTGCGGGGGGCGGCATGACTCCGCCCACCTTGCAGACGGCGCGGCTGGCGATGCGCCCGGCCACGATGGCGGATTTTCCGGCCTATCGCCGCTTTGTCACCAGCGACCGGACCCAGTTCAAGGGCGGGCCGCATGATGCGGCGACGGCTTGGAACTGGTTTTGCAATGATATGGCGCAGTGGGCCTTGCTGGATATGGGTGCGCTGATCGTCACCTATCAAGGTCGGGCGGTGGGGCAGGTTGCAGTTTGTGGCGGGCCGATTTTTCCGGAACCCGAACTTGGGTGGTTCTTGTTTGATGCGGCCGATGAGGGGCAGGGCTTTGCCTTTGAGTCTGCCACGGCGCTGCGCGACTGGGTTTTGGGGGCGCGGGGTTTGGCCACGGTCGTGTCTTATGTCGATGGGCGCAATGCGGGCTCGATCAAACTGGCCGAACGGTTGGGTGGTGTGCTGGACCGCGATGCCGCCACGCCGGATGGCATGGCGACGCTGGTCTACCGGATCGGGGGGCGGGCATGAGTGGGACCCTTACCACCGATCGGCTGGTGCTGCGGATGCCGGAGGAGGCGGATTGGCCATTTTACCGGGCTTACCGGCTTGGGGCGCGGTCGACTTTGCCGGTCGAAATGCGGAATGACGCGGTGGCGCGGGAGCATTTTGACGGTTTTGCGGCTCATTGGGCCTGGCGCGGGTTCGGGCGGTTCATCATGGTTGACCGGGCGACGGGGGAGCCGATTGGTCATGTCGGGCCGTTCGAGCCCGAGGGTCATCCGGAGCGGGAGATCACCTGGACGCTGTGGTCGGCGGCGCATGAGGGCAAGGGCTATGCCTTTGAGGGCGCGCGGGCCGCACGAGATCATGTATTTCGCGATTTGGGCTGGACGACGGCGGTCAGCTATATCGTGCCCGACAATGCACGGTCGCAGCGGTTGGCCGAGCGTTTGGGGGCCGTGTTGGACCGGCAGGCCGCCAGCCCTTATGCGCCACCGGGTCTGGTATATCGCCACGTTGCGGGGGGTGCCAGCCATGGTTGAGGCGCTGCATCTGGCGACGGGGCCTGCTTTGGCGATGGCCGAGGCGATGGCGGCTTTGGTGCCGGTGATCGGGACCGACCGGCTGCGGTTGCGCGCGCCGAAGCTGGAGGATTATCCAGCTTATGAGGCGGTGTTCGTGTCGGATCGCGCGGTCTATATGGGCGGACCGTTTACGACCGAGGAGGCCTTTTGCGACTTTGCCCAAGGGGTTGCGGGTTGGATGCTGCGCGGGGCGGGCATGTGGACGGTGACGCTGCCGGGGTCGGATGCGGCTTTGGGCTGGGTTTACTTGTGGTATGAATTCGGCGACCCCGAGCCCGAGATCGGCTGGGTTCTGGTGCCGGAGGCCGAGGGTCGCGGCTATGCTTTGGAAGCGGCGCAGGCGGTGCTGCCGCGTGCGCTGGCGCAGTTCGGGCCGGGCCGGGTCGTCAGCTATATCGATGCGGGCAACGACCGGTCGGCGCGGATTGCGCGGGCTTTAGGCGCCGCGCGCGATCTGAGCGCCGAGGCCGCGCGGGGCGAGGCTGACTTGCATATCTATCGCTATCACGGCCAGAAGGAGGCAACATGACCGACGCTGCAACCCGCGCCGCCAAGGTGCTGAAAGAGCACCGCGAAAGCATCGATCGGCTGGATGCGATTTTGGTCTATACGCTGGCCGAGCGGTTCAAGCATACGCAATCCGTCGGTCGGTTGAAGGCCGAGAATGCACTGCCGCCCTCTGACCCCGACCGCGAGGCACGGCAGATCGCGCGGCTGGAGGCGCTGGCCACCGACGCCAACCTTGACCCCGAATTTGCCAAGAAATTCCTGACCTTCATCATATCCGAAGTCATCAGGCATCACGAGAAACTGCAGAAATAACCAACCCAATGGTGCGTGACATCACGCACCCTACCCAAGGAGACGACCCTAATGTCCATGAAAATCCGTCTGGCCCGTGGCGGCAGCAAAAAGCGCCCGCATTACTCGATCGTGGCCACCGACAGCCGCAATCCGCGCGATGGTCGCTTTCTCGAAAAGCTGGGCACCTATGACCCGATGCTGGCCAAGGACAACGAGGCCCGTGTGAAGATGGACATGGACCGCGTCAAACATTGGCTGGGTCAGGGCGCGCAGCCGACCGACCGTGTCGCGCGCATGCTGGAATCGGCCGGCGTCATGGAAAAGAAGGTTCGCAACAACCCGAAATCCGCCGTCCCCGGCAAGACGATGGCCGAGCGTGCCAAAAAGCGGGCCGCCCGCGCCGAAGCGCCCGCCACGGCAGAGTGATGTCAACCGGGTGGGCCTGTTGTCGGGCCCGCCTACGTCGATCTGGCCGTCAATCCGAAGGGGCGCCATGACCATGACCAAACGTATCTGCGTGGGTGCCTTTGCCGGGTCTTTTGGCGTCACGGGTGAAGTGCGGCTGAAAAGCTTTTGCGCCGAGCCCGATTCCATCGCAGACTATGGCCCATTGTTTACCGAGGATGGCAGCCGCAGTTTTGCAGTCACGCTGACCAGGCCGGTAGCGGGGGGCCTTGGCGCGCGCGTGGCCGGTGTGCACACCAAGGAACAGGCCGAGGCCCTGCAGGGGATCACATTGTTTGCCGAACGCGCAAGACTGCCGAACCTGCCCGATGAAGAGTTCTATCATTCGGACCTGATTGGTCTGGAGGTGCGCGATTCCGGCGGCGTCTTTCTGGGCCAGGTCATCGCTGTGCACAATCACGGCGCGGGCGATATGCTGGAGATTAACGGCGCGGGGCGCAAAGCGGGGCTTTTGCTTCCGTTTACGCGCACCGTTGTGCCGACGGTCGACTTGGCGGCGCGGCGGATCGTCGTGGACCTGCC
>JBAXXO010000325.1:0-3596 GCA_037127855.1 Alphaproteobacteria bacterium | reverse complement strand
GATCTGCCTGCGGGGGCCGAAATTCGGGCATTGGGGGCGGGTATCACCCTTTGCACGGCATGGCGGCAGGCGGGGTTGCCACGGGCAGCGCTGTTGGCGAGCCCCTCCCTGTGGGAAGGCGATACGCTGCTGGCCGCGCCGTTGGCTGGCTTTGGCGCAGGATTTGGCGCGATACCGCTTTTCCTTGCCGACCATTACCAACAATCTATCTTATCGCATTGAACCGGCCACACGAATGTCTATCTTGTTCGCGAGAAGCCGTTCTGACAACGGCTGTAAGCGCGCGCCGCGCATGACGGGCGGAGCATAAGGGAGTTTGTTCGTGGGCAATGCACGCAACATCGCATTTTGGGTCGTTCTGCTGCTGCTGGTGCTGGCCTTGTTCCAGATGTTCAGCAGCAGTTCTGGAATGGCAACGCAAACCGTGCCCTATTCCGACTTCATCGCCCGGGTTGATGCCGGCGAGGTAAAGGCGGTGGAGTTGGACGGTGAAAAGGTTCGCATCACCGGCAAAGATGGCATGCAGTATATGACGATTCGTCCAACTGGCGAACAGGTTACTGATAAACTGCTTGAAAAGGGCGTGATCATTCAAGCCAGGGCGCAAGATCAGTCCAGTCTGCTGACAGCGATCCTGTCCTATCTGCCCTTCTTGCTGCTTATCGGGGTCTGGATATATTTCATGAACCGCATGCAGGGTGGTGGGCGCGGCGGCGCGATGGGCTTTGGCAAATCGCGTGCGAAATTGTTGACGGAAAAGCAGGGCCGTGTGACGTTTGACGACGTGGCGGGCATTGACGAGGCCAAGGAAGAGCTGGAAGAGATCGTGGAGTTTCTGCGCAACCCGCAGAAATTCAGCCGACTGGGTGGCAAGATCCCCAAGGGGGCGCTGCTGGTCGGCCCGCCGGGTACGGGCAAGACCTTGCTGGCGCGGGCTATTGCGGGTGAGGCGGGGGTGCCGTTCTTTACCATCAGCGGCTCTGATTTTGTCGAGATGTTCGTGGGCGTTGGTGCGTCGCGCGTCAGGGACATGTTCGAACAGGCCAAGAAGAACGCGCCGTGCATCGTGTTCATTGACGAGATTGACGCCGTGGGCCGGGCGCGGGGCGTCGGAATGGGTGGCGGCAATGACGAGCGCGAACAGACGCTGAACCAGCTGTTGGTCGAGATGGACGGGTTCGAGGCGAATGAGGGTGTGATCATCGTGGCCGCCACCAACCGCAAGGATGTGCTGGACCCTGCGCTGCTGCGCCCCGGGCGATTTGACCGCCAGATCCATGTGCCGAACCCCGACATCAAGGGGCGGGAAAAGATCCTGACCGTGCATGCGCGCAAGGTGCCGGTGGGCCCCGATGTCGATCTGCGGATCATCGCGCGCGGCTGCCCTGGGTTTTCGGGGGCTGATCTGGCAAATCTGGTCAACGAGGCCGCTTTGATGGCGGCAAGGATGGGCCGCAGGTTCGTGACGATGGAAGATTTCGAGCAAGCCAAAGACAAGGTCATGATGGGCGCCGAACGCCGCAGCATGGTTCTGACGGACGACCAGAAGGAAATGACGGCTTACCATGAGGCCGGTCACGCCATCGTTGGCATGGCCTTGCCGAAATGCGATCCGGTCTACAAGGCCACGATCATTCCGCGTGGCGGGGCCTTGGGGATGGTGATGAGCCTGCCCGAAATGGACCGGCTGAATTGGCACAAGGATCAGTGCAAGCAAAACATCGCGATGACCATGGCTGGCAAAGCTGCCGAGATCATCAAATGGGGGGCGGACTCGGTGTCCAACGGGCCGTCTGGCGATATCATGCAGGCGTCGTCAATGGCGCGGGCAATGGTGTTGCGCTGGGGCATGTCGGATGCGGTGGGCAACATCGACTATTCCGAGGCACATCAGGGCTACAGTGGCAATGCCGGTGGCTTTTCGGTATCTGCAGACACCAAGACGCTGATTGAGAACGAGGTGAAAAAGCTGATCGATGAGGGCTATGACACCGCCCGCGCGATCCTGCTGGAAAAGAACACCGAGTTTGAACGGCTTGCACAGGGCCTGCTGGAATACGAAACCCTGACCGGGGATGAGATAAAGAAGGTCACTGCGGGCGAAAAGATCGGCGGCGATGACGACAAGTCGGCACCGACAGGTGGAACGTCGATTCTGTCATTGCCCAAGACGCGGGCCAAACCGGTAAAGCCGGGGCTTGAACCGCAGACCTGACAGACCGGCCTGCTGCAGAAAACGCTCGGGGGTTTTGCAACCCCTGGCATTTTTCCTTAGGGCAAAAACGCCTTCCCCGCAGGTCGTGCTAGAATGAATGAGGCTGGTAGGGTTTGCGCGGCATGGTTGGTCCACCTCGCCATACGGCGCTGGGCGGGAGCAGGTCAGTCTGAGGAGATCGAGATGCCCAAGATCGACTGGAACCCGGAAAGCTACGGCCCGTTCCGCGACGTGCGCCTGCGTCCGACGCTGGATCTTCTGAACCAGGTGTGCGCGTTGGTCGCTGATTTGGAGGGCGATCTGGGACGTGGCGATGGTGCGGCGTCTGCGTCATAGCGGCGGCGTTATGTCATGCATGACTTGCTGGGGCTGGACACCTAGCACGCAATGCTTGCCCAGGCGCGGGGCTATGACCGCTTTAATGGCGGCGTCTTTGAAGCGTCGGTGCAAACCGCGGTCAACTATTGGGATCTGCTGTTGCGGCTGGACCAGGTGCAGGCATGGGAAACTGACAAAGTCCAAGCCCCTGGTCCCAGCCACTGAAATGCACCCGGTCCGCGCCCTTACCCAGTCCACAGCCATGCGGCCCTTTGGGAAAAAAATGATGGCGGCCGCGCAGGAGGTCTTCGTTTCGGCCCATGACAAGGCACTGGCTTCGGCCTATCCTGTGGCGGCGGATGGGTCGGCGCTGTTGCCGCTTCGCCGGGTCCATTATGTCGTGAAGGTCTGATAACCATGCCGGTCTTGAAGCCAACGGATCATGTCGCAACCATCACTTGGCTGGGCGGCGTCACGTCGAAGGCGGGGCCGCTTTGGGCCGAACCGGCCGACCGGATCATGGCGCGGTTCGCGGGGATGGAGGGCGAAGTGCATGCCGGACTCACCGTTCCGTCCTGCAGCCGGATGACCCCCCAATATCCAGAGCGGACCGAAATACGCAACACCCGGCAGTTTTCAGTCCTGTGCGCCGAGGAACTGACCGAGATTGCCGAACGGATGGGGATTGCCGCCTTGTCGCCCTCGTTGGTAGGCGCGTCGATGGTGCTGTCGGGCATCCCCGATTTCAGTCATCTGCCGCCGGGATCGCGGTTGCAGGGGGTGTCTGGGGCGACCTTGGTCGTTAATCTGAACAACCGGCCCTGCACAATTCCCGCCAAGGCCATCGAGGCGGCGCATCCGGGCTTTGGCGCCAAGTTCAAGCGGGCCGCGACCGACCGGCGTGGCATCGTGGCCTGGGTCGAGCGCGAGGGGGTGTTTGCGGTTGGCGACACCGTGCGGCTGCACATCCCAGACCAGCGGCCATGGAAACTTCTGGACGCGGCGTTGCGTGCCTAGAGCGGGTTGCACTCAATCTGATTCAGATTGAGTGCAACCCAAGACA
>JBAXXO010000324.1:0-3619 GCA_037127855.1 Alphaproteobacteria bacterium | reverse complement strand
CGGTGTGGCCGGCGCCACGGTCAGCCTCTCCTTCGACAGCGGCACCTTGCCCGGGTTCGGCATGCCTGAAATCAGGTCCACCGAATTGCCGCTGCCCGAGGCAAAGCGCAACTGCACCTGCGCCGAGGGGATGATCACCAGCAGCTTTTCCTGAATGGCGATGCGCGCCTCGTCCGGGGTCATCTTGGCGACATAGACTTCGTCGGCATAGGGCAGAAACACGGTCCCCTTGCTGGACACCCGCAGCCCCGTCAGCTGGATCACCTTTTGCTCGGGCGAGCTTAACAGCGAGGAATCGTCGTTGTCCCACACCGCCAGATCCAGCGTATCGCCCGACTGGATCAGGGGGTCGGGCGACGTTGCCGAATGCTTGATCCAGCCCAGATTGGGCGTCGGGTGACTGTTGGGCCATGACTTCAGCATCGGCAGACTGTCGCGTGACACCACTTGCACTGCAAAGCTGGCATTCGGGTCGTCCTGCCCGCGCAAGATCTGCCGTTCTTCCCCAACGCCCTGTGGTGGCGCACAACCGGCCAAAACCGCGGCAAACGCTATCAAGGCAATTATTCTAGGGGCAAGATACATCCAAAACTCCGCGGTCCGCACTGAATTGGCTGGACACACTCATCGACCACTACATACTGGCAGCCCAGAGCCGGTCAACAGGATTGGGTAACAAGTCGATAATGCCTTGGGGATAACTTGGGATCAGAGCCGGAAAATCTGCAACATTCAGTGCTGGTTACTGGGGCAACCGGGCGGATCGGTCGGGCCTTGCGGGCGATCTGGGGCACAAAACTGGCGTCAAACCTGCCGATTATCTGGCAAAGCCGCGATTTGACGGCCGAGAATGATCTGCATTGGGATATCGGCAAAACGCCGTCGCCACCGTTGCCCATGGGCCTTATTGTCCTGCATCTTGCCGGAAAAACAAGCGGATCGCTGGCGGACCTGGACCAGAATGCCGTCGTGACGCAGGCAGTGTGTCAGGCGGCAGTGGACGCCCAGGCGCGGCATATTGTTGTCATGTCCAGCGCTGCCGTCTATGCGCCCGGCCCGCTGCCCCTGCACGAAACGGACAGTCCGGGCCCGGTCAACGCTTACGGCGCGTCGAAACTGGCGGCAGAACAAATGGCGCAGCACGTGGTGCAAGGCAGCGCCACCCGTCTGACGATTCTGCGGCTGGCCAATCTGGCTGGGGCGGACGCGCTGTTGGGCGCAGCCATACCAGGCCATGCCGTGACCCTTGACCCGATTGCCGGCCAATGCGGTGGCCCCGAGCGGTCGTATATCGGCCCACGCGTGCTGGCGCAGGTTCTGGCGGATCTGGTCTTGCAGGCGGTGCAAGGCGCAGACCTGCCCCTGGTGGTGAACCTCGCACAACAGCCGCCGGTCGCGATGGCCGATCTGTTGCAGGCCTGCGGTCAGGACTGGCGCTTTGGTCCACCGCGTGCCGCCGCGGTGGGCCGTGTCGTGCTGAACACAGACCGACTTGCGACCCTGACCGATCTGCCGCACACCAGCGCGGCGGCCCTGATCGCCGACTTGCGCTCGCTGCCCGGATGGCCGCGATGACCCCGACCAAACGCCTGTGCGACCTGATCCTTGCGACGGGGCTGGTGCTACTGCTGGCCGTGCCCTTCGGCCTGCTGGTCCTGTACCTGCTATGGGCCGAGGGACGGCCGGTATTCTATGTCGCCGAACGCATGCGCGCCCCCGGTCAGCCCTTTGCGCTGTGGAAACTGCGTACCATGACGGTGGCAGCGCCCGAGGCTGGCGTGTCAGGCGGCAACAAGGCCAACCGCATCACCGCCCATGGCCGCTTCTTGCGCCGCACCCGTCTGGACGAGGTGCCACAGCTTTGGAACGTTGTGAAAGGCGACATGAGCTTTGTCGGCCCCCGCCCGCCGCTGCGTCTGTATGTCGAACGGTTTCCAGAAATTTATGCGCAAGTGTTGCAAAGCCGTCCGGGCATCACCGGTCTGGCCACGCTGTATTACCACCGGCACGAGGAAAAGCTGCTGGCCCCTTGCCACACTGCCACCGAAACCGATGCCGTCTATTCTCGGCGATGCGTGCCGCGCAAGGCGCGAATCGACCTGATTTATCAGCGTCGACGCAGCCTCGCCATGGATCTGGGCCTGATGGCCCTGACCTTGGCACGCGCGCTTAAATTGATCAGATAACCCTGTATTCCAAAGAATTTTTGGGCGTCTGCTTGAAAAAAAACTGATCGCGACCTATCCCTCGACACAGCTTGGTGGAATAAGCAGGCAGTCGTTCATCCGCAATGCACATAATTGACGATTCATACGCCGGCAGGTTCCTTGATGATGACTAAGCTGAGGTCCAGGGTTTTTGCCGCCGTCGAGAGGTTGAACCGGCGCCATAAACGCTTTGTCTTCCTGCTGATCGATTTTGTTTTGGCGCCGCTTGCCCTCTATCTATGCGTCATGCTGGTCTACGCCTCGGTCTATCCGGGCACTGCGATCCGAAACATGTGGCAGGCCTTTGTCTTCCTGCCCTTGGTGGCGGCGGCGCTGTCGGTGGCGCTTGGCATCCCCAATATCAAGCTTAAGGCTTATGAATCGCTGGCCATCCTGCGCACTGCGGCCTATGCGGCCATGCTTTCGGTGTTCCTTTTTGTGGTCACCCACCTGTCGCACCAGTCTCTTCCCTTTCCGCTGTTGGGCGTCAGCCTGTTCGGCCTGATCTTCTTTATGGCCTCGGTCGGGATAAGGGTGGCGATGCTGAACCTGTATCTGTGGGTGCTGCGATGGGGTAACCGTCGTTGGCGCATCCTGATCTATGGCGCGGGTACCACCGGTATTCAATTGGCTGCCGCCCTGAAATCACATGATTCGGTGGTTGTCGTTGCCTTTCTGGATGACAATACCGCGCTGCAGTCCATGTCGGTCGCTGGTTTGCGCGTGCTGTCGCCCGACCGGATCGAGGCGATCGTCAAGGAACGCGAGATTGATCGCGTCCTGCTGGCCATGCCCTCGGTCTCGCCACCCAAACTGGCGCAGATCGCCCGGCGTCTGCAATTGCTGGGGCTGGACGTGCTGGCGTTGCCGTCCTTTGCGCAACTGGTCGGGGCCGAGGCGCTGGTTGACAATCTGGCGCCGGTCGAACCGGTCAAATTCTTAGGCCGCAAACCGGTGGACGAGGTCGCGTCTGGCGGAGTCTCAGCCTATTCCGGGCGCTCGGTGCTGGTCAGCGGTGCAGGCGGCACCATCGGATCCGAACTGTGCCGACAATTGATCGCGTGTGGCCCGCGCAAACTGGTGCTGTATGAGGTCAGTGAAATTGCACTTTACGACATCGATCGCGAATTGCGCGCCCGCGCGGATCTGGGCCAGACCGAGATCGTGCCGCTGCTGGCGTCGGTCACCGACAGCCGCTCGGCGCGGTCGGCCATGGCAGATCACGGGGTCGCGGTGGTCTTGCACGCCGCCGCCTACAAGCATGTGCCGCTGGTCGAGGCGAATCCGATTGCGGGCATGTCCAACAACGTCCTTGGCACGCGCATTCTGGCCGATGCCGCCGACGAAGCCGGGGTCGAGCGGTTCATCCTGATCTCGACCGACAAGGCCGTGCGTCCAACCAATGTGATGGG
>JBAXXO010000323.1:0-3626 GCA_037127855.1 Alphaproteobacteria bacterium | reverse complement strand
GCCGTGTACCCGCCGCTCACGCAAATGGCCGAGGGCACGCTCAGCCAGTGCCAAAGCAATCCGATGCCGTTTCTCTCAACCATCTTCGGCGCGCGCATGGCCAGCCGCACCCACCTTGCCGCCAAGGGTTTTGTCCAGTCCAGCCCGTTTGTTGATTACACCGCCATGGGCGGCAAGGACCTCGTTGAGTCCACCATCCAATTGCACTACAACGGCTCCGGGCACCCGGTCAATTCTCCCTTCGACTACAGCTTCGTCAAACACCCGGCTGGCGGCGACAGCCTGCTGCCCAATGCCAATGACACCACCGGCCGCGGCTATATCGTCACCGGCTTCAACAAGGCTGACGGACTGTCGCGCTGCGTCATCGACGAACTGCCGTCGCGACCGCTCCTGTCGCTGGGCGAACTGGTCAACTGGGACCTGCGCTATGAGAACCCGATCCCGCCCTTCGCGTTCAATCTGATAGGAAACTCCGACGCCACCCCGCTGCTGCCGGCCAGCGCCGTGGTCAATACCCGCGATTTCGCCCGCACGGTGAACCTCCAGTATGATGATTCCTACTGTGCCAACCACCTGCTGTTCGACGACTGGTTCTGCTCCGGCATCGCGCCGGACCCGGACTCGTTCGGCACCGCCGGCCGCGACCTGAAAACCGTTTACACCGATGCCGTCTCCGGCAAGAACGACATTCCTAACAAATTCTATCGACCTATTCTTGCCGACCGAACGGCCGCCGCCAACAATCCGGCACAAGCCATGAAACTCTACGACGATAATGTGGCGAAAACCGATTCCTGGAGAACCATCGCCTCGCGAGTCGAAGTCGAGGGCATGTTCAATGTGAACTCCACCTCGGTGACCGCCTGGCGTGCGTTGTTAGGCCATGCCCGCAAGATGCGCGTCCCCTACATCCGCGAGACCGGCGTATCGTGGGACGTCGGGCTGTCCGCGCCTTCCGATTATGCCGTCACCCGTTTCAGCATGTCCGGCGACGCCAAATCCGGCGATCCCAGCACCTCCGGCGCGTTCCCGGAAGCCAACGACTTCGCGGGCTATCGCACGCTCGATGACAAGTTCCTCACCGCGCTGGCCACTCAAATCGTCAACCAAGTCCGCCTCCGCGGGCCGTTTCTGTCGCTGGCGGAATTCGTCAACCGCCAGCTTTCCTCGGGCGATCCCGCCCTGGCCGGCACCCTCCAGGCCGCCCTCAACGCAACCACCACCGCCCCTGGCAACCCGCTCGCCGCGGTTCAGGCGCTCTCGACCAAATCCCTCGCGGTGCCGCCAAACGCCGCCGCGGCCGAATATCAATTCCCCGCCGCCGGCGCCGGTTACAGCGGTTATGGTTTACCCGGTTGGACCCGCCAGGCAGACCTCCTGCGCCCGCTCGCACCGATCCTATCCATCCGCGACGACACCTTCACCATCCGCGCCTACGGCGATGCCCGCGACAGCAACGGCAATATCCTCGCTCGCGCCGTTTGCGAGGCCGTCGTCCGCCGCACCCGCGACTTCTCCGATCCCACGGATGCTCCCGACATCCTTACCCCGCCAACGAAACCCTCCAATAAATCCTTCGGCCGCCGCTTCCAACTCGTATCCTTTCGCTGGCTCGCCGCCGATGAGGTGTGAAGAGAAGTCATGGGTCAGCAGTTAAAGATCCGCGCGAAGCTCTCTTCCCAATGACCAATGACCAATGACCCATCCCTTGAAACTCTCCCTTCTCCTCTTTCTCCTCCCCACCGCCGCCTTGGCCGCCACGGCACCCGAGCGCACCTGCCGCATCCTGTTTCTTGCCGGGCCTGACGACGCGCCGCAAAAACTCCAACTCTTCGACGGCGCCAGATGCCGCGAGGTGGACCTGCCGCGCATGAATTTCTCCAAGGTCTATCAACTTCCCGGCGGCCCCCTCAACTTGCGCCTGTTGCCATCCCCGCCGGATGATCCCACGAAAATCCCGCCCGCCGCGCCAGGCGTCGCCGTGCCCGAGGGCATGACCGATTTCTATCTGCTATTGACCAGCGATCCGGCCAACACCATCGCCCCGGTGCGCATGCAGGTCATCAATGCCGGAACCGACAAACTCAAACCCGGCCAGACGCTGTGGTTCAATCTCACCAAGAATCCCGTCGGCGGCACGCTCGGCTCCGAAAAACTCGCGATCCAGCCTAGTGCGCGCACGATCCTCAACGCGCCAACCACCGGCAACGGTGACTATCCGGTCATACTGTTCTACCGCATCCCCGGCGACGAGCATCTCTATCCGCTTTGCGAAACAAAATGGCGCCACGACCCGCGCAGCCGCAGTGTCGCCTTCATCATCGCCGAAAATGGCACCCGCGCTCCCCGCGTGATGGTCTTCCCCGATTTCCGCGCAGCACCCGCGGAAAAACCTGAACCGCAGACCCAGCGCCTATCCCCCTGATGTTTGGGGTCATGTTTGGAACCATTCCATCAAAATCACCATGATTGGATTGAGAGTTCTGGGTGTGGGGATGGAGGGCTGGGCATGGTTGCCGGCCGACCGCCCAACTTGTATGCATGCTTGCAGAAACTCGCGGGATTGTTGCCGTCCGTGCACATTTTCGCCCCGGGGCACTCGGCACCCCGCGTCGATCAGGTAAGCGTCAACGATGTGGCGATCGGCGCTCTGGCGTATCACACGCTGAAGGCCGCCGGGTGCAAATCCTTCGCCGCAGTTACGCTTCGCGAGGAGTTTCACGAAGCACTTGTCGTCCGTGGCCGGCCTTTATGGATCGCGCGGCGGTGGACGGGGAATTAGAACCTATCCCAAAACCTGCTTCATAAGCAAGAGTGAGCATGTAAGATGAACAAAGCCTTGGAACATAGCCGTGGATTTTTCCCAACGGATGCACAAGCGACGGTAGTTTTGAAGCCATCCGATGGTTCGCTCAACAGTCCATCGGCGCTTGTATCGCCGCAGTGGCCTTCCATCTTGCGTTTTGTTCTCGGGTTTGCGGTTGGCACGGTGCGGAGAAATCATCTCGACACCTTTTGCAGCCATGGCCGCATCAAGTTTGTCCGAATCGTAAGCCTTGTCACCGAACAACTTCTCCGGAAAGTCCACTGTCACCATGAAGTCGAAGAGAGGTTCGACCAAAGTGCTCTCATGAGGACTCGCGTTGCCAGTGTTGACTGCAATCGGAAGACCCTTCGCATCAACCATGATCATGATTTTCACGCCTTTTCCCGCTTTGGTGCAGCCGACACCATCACCACCGCCCTCTGCCTTGGAAAAAGTTCCATCAATGTAGCACTCATAAAGTTTGAAACCTTCTTCGCCCTCAACGAGCGAGCCAACTTGTGGCAGCAATGATTCGAAGTCTCCCATTTGAACCCAACGTTGGAAGGCGCGACGGACAGCGCTTTTGGTGCCAAACTCCTCGGGAAGGTCTTTCCATTTTGCGCCATTATCCAAGATCCAGAAAATTCCGCCGATCGCCTTGCGCTTGTCCGTCGGGGGCCTGCCGCCTTTCGGACTTCGCGCCTGGTCTGGAAGTATCTCACACAGCATATCCAGTAGGTCTTCAGAAAGTTGTAACATTACAAAACCTAAAGCATGTTCCTTGCCATATCTTGATAGGTTTTGGGATAGGTTCTAG
>JBAXXO010000322.1:0-3655 GCA_037127855.1 Alphaproteobacteria bacterium | reverse complement strand
CCTGGCTGCCTTTCAGGCCCCGATCAGACGCGAATGGGCCTTGATCGCCTGCAGCCAGCCCAGGCCGTGAACCGTGGCGCGGGCCGGGCGGTATTCGGCGGCGACCCAGCCTTGGTAGCCCATGGTATCGAGGTCGCGGAACAGGGCCGTCAGGTCAAAGCCGCCGCCGCCCGGTTCGGATCTTGTTGGAAAGCCCGCGATCTGGATGTGGTTCACGCGCAACTTGTGCCTTTGCCAGACCGCCCAAGGATCGCCGTGGATGCGGGCCGCGTGCCACAGGTCGAACTGCAGCCCGATGCGGGGATTGTCGAGGTCGGCCAGAATCCGGGCGGCCTGGTCGAAATCGTTCAGGAAATACCCCGGCATGTCTTCGGTGTTCAGGGGTTCGATGCACAGGGTCAGGTTGGGGGCCTGCGCAGCCCCCCAGGCGAGGTGTTCGGTGTAAAGCTGGGTCGCGTCGGATCCGCGCGCCACGCCGGCCATCACATGCAGGCGATGGGCGCCCAGGCGGGTTGCGAGGTCGGCCGCACGCAGAAAGCCGTCGCGAAAGCGCGATTCGAGGCCGGGAACGGCGGCATGGCCGCGGTCGCCCGACGCCCAGTCGCCGGGTGGGGTGTTGATCAGCGCCAGCGGCATCGCGCCGAGCGCGGTTTGCCAGTCTTTGGCGGCATGGTCATAGGGGAACAGAATCTCGACCCCGTCAAAACCTGCCTGAACGGCAAGTCCCGGTCGGTCGAGGCTGGGCACTTCGGTGAAGAGCATGGTCAGATTGGCGGCGTAGCGGGGCATCAGGACATTTCTGTTGAGGGCAAGATCGGAAAGAACTGGCCGTCGGACCAGATGCCGAACCAGTTTTGACCGGAATGGGCGGCGTGGCAACCCAATTCGACCATGCGGTAAAAGGTCTTGCGGTCGATCAGGGCCTGCAGACCGTCGCGCACATGGACATAGGGGCTGGGCTCGCCATCGGCTGCAATTTGCACGGTGATCCTGTGGTCGGCGCCGGCCGTCACCACATCTTCAGTCCGGGTGGTGAAGGTCAGGATCTGGTCTTGGTCCTGACCGCTGGCCATAAGGTCAACGGCCAGCAGCGGGGCATCATCGACCATGATCCCGACCTTTTCGACGGGCGTGACCAGAAAATAGGCATCGCCCTCGCGCTTCAGGATCGAAGAAAACAGTTTCACCATGGGGGCCCGGCCGATCGGCGTGCCCATATAGAACCAGGTGCCGTCGCGCGCGATGCGCATGTCAATATCGCCACAGAAGGGCGGGTTCCACAGATGCACTGGCGGTAAGCCTTTGACGGCGCGCACGGCAGACATCACACCCTCAGCCGTGGGCTTCACGATAAGTTTCTGCGAAGATTCGTTCGAACGCTCGTTTGTCATTTGTACCTCGGGCCACGATTGGCTCTAATGCACATATAACCTAGGCGGGAGTCTTGTCATGACGGAAGCGAACCTTGTGGCCGAGATAGAGGCGTTGGGGGCCAGATTGGCCTTGGCGCGGGTCGAGGTGAACCGGCGCTTTATCGGACAGGACCGGGTGGTGGAACTGGTGCTGGCGGCGATGCTGTGTGGCGGGCACGCCTTGTTGGTGGGTCTGCCGGGTCTGGGCAAGACGCTGCTGGTGGACACGCTGGGCACGGTGATGGGGCTGAGGGCCAACCGCATCCAGTTCACGCCCGACCTGATGCCAGCCGATATTCTGGGGTCCGAGGTTCTGGACGGAGCGGATGGCGCGCGCAGGTTTCGCTTTATCGAAGGGCCGATCTTTTGCGAATTGCTGATGGCGGATGAAATCAACCGCGCCAGCCCCCGCACCCAGTCGGCCCTGCTGCAGGCCATGCAGGAGCGTGAAGTGACGATTGCCGGACAGCACCGCAAGCTGGGGCCGCCGTTTCATGTGCTGGCCACCCAGAACCCGATCGAGCAGGAAGGCACCTATCCCCTACCCGAGGCGCAACTGGACCGGTTTTTGGTGCAGGTGGATGTGGCCTACCCGACGCGGGCGACCGAGCGCGACATTCTGCTGGCGACCACGGGGGCGGCGACAGCGCAGGCAGCGCAGGTTTTTACCGGGGCGCAGTTGATGTCCGCACAGACCTTGCTGCGGCGGATGCCGGTGGGCGAAAAGGTGGTCGAGGCCATTCTGGATCTGGTGCGGTCATGCCGGCCGAGTGAGGCCGAGGGGTCGCAACTGGCGGGTGTGCTGAGTTGGGGGCCGGGGCCGCGGGCGGCGCAGGCCTTGATGCTGATGGTCAGGGCCCGGTCCTTGTTGACCGGGGCACTGGTGCCTTCGGTCGAGGATGTTGCCGCTTTGGCGCGACCGGTGCTGGAGCATCGGATGAGTCTCAGTTTTGCTGCACGGGCGCGCGGTGACAGTCTGGACGATGTGATTGGCCGGGTGGTCGGAAGGGTTCTGGCATGAGGATGATCTTTGGCACCTTGTGCAACGCCAGTCGGTGGAGCGAGGGGCAAGGCAGTGAAAAGTGGTGCAGCGAGGGTCGGGGCATGCCCCGACCCACGCCGTGAACGATTCTGTCACCTTGCGGGGGCAGGCCGAGGCGCTGGGTTCCGCCTTGCCCGCGCTGCTGGCTGCCGCCGAGCATCTGGCGGCCAATGTCGCGCTGGGCGAACATGGGCGCAAGCGGGCGGGGACTGGGGACGATTTCTGGCAATACCGCGCTGCCGCCACGGGCGATGCGGCGCGCAGCATAGATTGGCGTCGGTCGGCCCGGTCCGATACACAATTCGTGCGCGAACGCGAATGGCAGGCGGCGCAATCTGTGATGCTGTGGGTTGATCCGTCGCAGAGCATGACCTTTTCAGGCGCGGCGCACAGGGTCACCAAGGCCGACCGGGCGCGACTGATTGCCTTGGCGCTTGGGGTGCTGCTGCTGCGGGGCGGCGAGCGGGTCGGCTTGACCGGGCAGGGTGTGCCGCGATCAGGCCGTGGGCAGATCCTGCGGCTGTTGCAGGGCTTTGCCGACAGCAGCGCCGACTATGGCAGCCCGGTCGAGGATGGGCTGGTTGCGCATGGCAAGGCGGTGTTCTTGTCGGATTTTCTAGGGGATCTGGCCGGGGTCGAGGCCACTCTGGCACGGGCGTCGGACAAGGGGGTGCGCGGTGTGCTGATGCAGGTGCTGGACCCTGACGAAGAGGTGTTTCCGTTTGACGGGCGGACGGTGTTCGTCTCGATGGGCGGATCGGTGCGCTATGAGACGCAGCGGGCGGGTGATTTGAAGGCACGCTATCTGGCGCGGCTGGCCGAACGCAAGGCAAGGCTGGCTGAATTGGCCGGGCTGTCGGGCTGGTTGTACCAGACCCATCATACCGGCGATGCCGCACAGGTGGCGCTGCTATGGGCCTACAGAGCGTTGGAGGCGGGCCGATGATGGGATTGGCCTTTGCCTCGCCCATGTTGTTGTGGGGGCTGCTGGCGCTGCCAGTGCTGTGGCTGTTGTTGCGGGTGGTGCCGCCGGCGCCCATTCGGCGGCAGTTTCCCGGGGTGGCGTTGTTGCTGGGCTTGGATGATGAGGATCGGCAGGCCGACAAGACGCCGTGGTGGTTGCTGGCGCTGCGCATGGCGGCGATTGCGGCGGTGATTGTGGGATTTGCGGGGCCGGTGTTGAACCCGCAGGGGCGGGTGG
>JBAXXO010000321.1:0-3670 GCA_037127855.1 Alphaproteobacteria bacterium | reverse complement strand
AGCCATGGCCGCGTAACTAAGATCAATCAGCCTCCGGCCAACCCGGTGCGGTTCAGTTGGAATAGGCAGGCCAGTTCCGGGTCTTGCAGGCGGGGGTGCGGGTCCGCTCATGCAACGTAGCCATATCCGGTCTCCTTGATGGCGAGTATTGCTCTCAAAAGACCGGAACGAAACCGTGACAGGTCCAGTCGTGATTGAAGCGTGTGATGGTTTGTGCTCGGACAGCCGCGTTATGCCGAAATTTACTTTCTGTTCGGAAGCGGCGATTTCGCCTTGTAGTCGTGCGACAGTCGCAGGGTGAATCCGCAAAGCAACGCGGCGATCAGCGCCCAAGGCTTCGATCAGCTCTCCTCGAGGTCGATCAAGGTAAGGTTGAAGCAGTTTGGGAACAGCCACTCTCGCGTAGAATCGGCCGTCTTTTTCTTTCCAGTATCGCAACTTTCCCGCCACCGCTCACCCCTGTTCTGGCACCGACTTTGACACGAGAAACGGCACAAGTGGTCGCAATGCAAGAGTTTTCTTTGCGTTCAACGACTTGATTTGGTAGGCCCGGAGGGACTCGAACCCCCAACCAAGGCGTTATGAGCGCCCTGCTCTAACCGTTGAGCTACAGGCCCGCGGACCCCACGCGTAGCACAACGAACAATGCGGTCAAGTAGGAAGCTAAGTGGGCGGGCGTTGCGCGGGCCATCGGTATGATCTAACGTAAAGAGATAGGTGGTTTTGGAGGTGCGGCGTTGTCACAGGGACATAACGGCCTGAGTTACTCCGATGCGGGCGTGGATATAGATGCCGGAAACGAATTGGTTGAGATGATCAAACCCGCCGCAAAAGCCACTGGCCGGGCTGGTGTCATGGGCGGGCTGGGTGGGTTTGGAGCATTGTTTGACCTGAAGGCCGCTGGCTATGTGGACCCTGTTTTGGTCGCTGCAACAGATGGTGTCGGAACCAAGTTGCGAATCGCAATTGATACCGCAAATGTTGACACTATCGGCATTGATCTGGTGGCGATGTGCGTCAACGACTTGGTCTGTCAAGGTGCTGAACCCCTCTTTTTCTTGGACTATTTTGCAACCGGGAAGTTGGACGTCGCACAGGCAACGCGCATCATCAACGGGATCGCCGCAGGTTGTGCGGCCTCCGGCTGTGCCCTGATCGGGGGCGAGACTGCGGAAATGCCGGGTATGTATCGCAAAGACGACTTTGACCTTGCCGGTTTTGCCGTTGGAGCAATGGAGCGCGGGCAGGATTTGCCGCGTGGGGTTGCACAGGGAGATGTTGTGCTTGGGCTTGCGTCCGATGGGGTGCACTCAAATGGTTATTCATTTGTGCGCAAAGTGGTGGAAATGTCAGGCCTAGGCTGGCACGATGAATGCCCATTTGGCAGCGGCAGTCTTGGGGCCGCATTGCTTGTTCCCACCCGGCTTTACGTCAAACCGGCGCTTGCGGCAATCAGAGCAGGCGGAGTGCACGGCCTTGCCCACATCACGGGTGGGGGATTGACTGAGAACCCACCGCGTGTGCTGCCGGATGGACTCGCCTGCGAGATCGATCTTGGTGCATGGACGCTGCCACCGGTATTTCGGTGGTTGGCCTCGACCGCCAATTTGGCCGTACCAGAGCTTTTGAAAACCTTCAATTGTGGGATCGGCATGATTGCCGTGGTTGCCGCCGACCGGGCCGAGTCCTTGACGGACCTGCTGAGGGCTGAGGGCGAAATCGTTTACGAGTTGGGTCACATCGTACCGGGTAAGGGTGTGATATATAGAAGCGTCTTGAAGTGAAGCGTGTTGCCATCCTGATTTCTGGGGGTGGGTCCAATATGCTGGCTTTGCTGAACGCGATGCAAGGCGAGTTTCCGGCGCGACCGGTATTGGTGTTTTCAAACCTGCCCGAGGCGGCTGGTCTGGCCAAAGCGCGTGATTTTGGCGTAAGAACCTCTTGCGTGGATCACCGCCCTTTTGGTGCCGACCGCGCACCGTTTGAGGTAGCGTTGGCGCAGCAGCTTGACGCAGTCGCTCCCGACATCATTGCACAAGCAGGGTTCATGCGCATTTTGACGCCTGGCTTTGTTGCTAGATATGCGGGCCGAATGTTGAACATTCATCCTTCCCTTCTGCCGAGATATCCGGGGCTTCATACCCATGCGAGGGCGCTTGCTGCAGGTGACGCTGAGGCCGGTTGCAGCGTACACGAAGTCACAGCGGAGTTGGATGCCGGGCCGGTTCTTGGTCAGGCCCGCGTGCAGGTACTGCGCGGGGACAGCGTCCAAAGTCTTGCTTCGCGGGTTCTCGTTCAAGAACATCTGCTTTACCCTGCCGTGTTGCGGCGCTTTGCCATGGGCAATCGCACTCCTTTGCTTTACTGACGACTTTTGTCTGCAAGTCCTGGCCTGCCAGGGTGGACTGTGGTGTGAACAGGCCCAACCTTCTGTGCCGATAAGGGTGAGACATTCGACTGAGAGCTATGGCTGAAAGTTGGAGACGGGGAGATTGGGTGGCATATCAAGGCGTTGTTGACGCGCCGCAGTTCTCGCAGAGAGTGAGCCATGTCTCGCCATTGGTCCGAGAGACAATGGCGAACGATATGCCACATGACGAAGGATACGGTTGTCGCGTTTCGCGCACCAGACGGATTTTCGGCAGACCCGCTGACGGATCTGCTGCGCCAGGGTGCGCGGGATCTGATCGCTCAGGCGGTTGAAGCCGAATTGAATGCGTTTCTCAACGCCCATGCCGACCAGACGGATGCAGCGGTCCAAGCGCGATCTGTCAGCACGGCGCTATGTCTGTTTCTGGGCGGACGGCGTCTGCTTCACCCCGAGAATGGACGAGGATCGCCAATCCATGCTGGTGAGTATCGGTGCGGACGAATGGGGCAACAAGGATGTGCCGGGCCTGATCGACGGCTTTCGCCAGAGCACCCAGAGCTGGCGCGAGCTGCTCGTGGACCTGAAATGCCGAGGTCTGGAGGCCGCACCCAAGCTGGCCGTGGGTGACGGCGCCATGGGTTTCCGGGCCGCGCTGCACGAGGTCCATGGCAAAACCTGCGTTCAGCGTTGTTGGGTTCACAAGACCGCCAACGGTCTGAACGCGATGCCCAAATCGGTGCAGCCGAAAGCCAGGGCACACTTGAAGGACATCTGGATGGCGGACACCAAGGCCGGGGCCGACGCCGCCTTCGATTTCTTCGTCGAGGCTTACGGCGTGAAATACGACCGCGCGGTCAAATGCCTGACCAAGGACCGGGCCGATCTGCGCGCCTTCCATGACGTCCCCGCCGAGCATTGCAAGCACATCAGGACGACCAACCCAATCGAAAGCACCTTCGCCACCGTTCGCCATCGAACCACCAAGACCAAAGGCTGCCTGAGCCGCCAGACGGCATTGGCCATGACCCACCAACTGATGCTGTCCGCCAAGAAGAAAGGGCGCAAACTCGACGGGCAAAACCGCCTGCCCGAAATCATCCAGGGGGTTGAATTCCGTGACGGTATCAAGCACGAAATCAAAGCCGCCTGATCACGTCGTCACCAACTTTCGGGCATAGCTCGGTCTTCCAAAGACCCGCCTTTTATGGAAAAGCTGCGTGATATTGTGGGCCTTTACGTGGCAGCTCCGGTGCATGCCATGGTGCCATGCGTCGACGAAAAGTCGCACATTCAGGCACT
>JBAXXO010000320.1:0-3674 GCA_037127855.1 Alphaproteobacteria bacterium | reverse complement strand
TAGATAACGGGGACAGTCAGAGGGCGGCGTAGCGGCCGGCTTGGCGCTCGGTCCAACTCACCGCGATTTGCCAGCCGTCTTCTGTTTGGGTTTCTTCGGTGACCACATCTTCGGCATGCAGCCAGGCGTGTAGGCGGCCTTGGGCGAAGGTCAGTGTCAGGACCTCTTGCCGACGGATCTCTTCGAAAGTGCGCGAGATGGCCTCGGTCAGGGCGTCGATGCCGGTGCCGGTCAGGGCCGAGATCGGAAAGACGTTGGGGCGGGTTTGCGACTGGACGGTCAGGGCGTCATGTGCGGTCGCATCCACGAGGTCCAGCTTGTTCCAGACCTCGAGCATCGGCGTGTGGGCCTTGACACCCAGGCTTGCGAGGATCTCGGCCACGTCTGCGGATTGTTCGGCGGTTTCGGGATGGCTGATGTCGCGGATATGCAAGATCAGGTCGGCTTCCAGCACCTCTTCGAGCGTGGCGCGAAAGGCCGCCACCAGCTGCGTCGGCAGATCAGAGATGAAGCCTACCGTATCAGAGACGATGATCTTGCGGCCAGAGGGCAGGACAAGGCCACGCATCGTGGGGTCGAGGGTGGCAAACAGCATGTCCTTGGCCAGAACCTCCGCTCCGGTCAGGCGGTTGAACAGGGTCGATTTGCCGGCATTGGTATAACCGACAAGGGCAACCAGGGGAAAAGGCACCTTGCGGCGCGCTGCGCGGTGCAATTCGCGGGTTTTGACCACACCGTCAAGCTGACGTTTCAGGCGGATCACTTGGTCGTCGATGGCGCGGCGGTCTTGTTCGATCTGGGTTTCGCCCGGGCCACCGACAAAGCCGAAGCCGCCGCGTTGGCGTTCAAGATGGGTCCAGGCCCGCACGAGGCGGGTGCGTTGATAGCTGAGCGCGGCGAGTTCGACCTGCAGAACACCCTCGCGCGTGCGGGCGCGGTCGGCGAAGATTTCGAGGATCAGGCCGGTGCGGTCCAACAGCTTGACGCCCCATTCCTTTTCAAGGTTGCGCTGCTGGACCGGACCCACCGTGCCATCGACCAAAACCAGCTTGACGTCAAGATCGCCAAGGCGGGCCTTCAACTCGGCCACCTTGCCCGAGCCGAACAGCGTGCCGGGCTGAATCTTGGTCACGCGAGCAATCTCGCACCCCACGACGGTCAGGCCGGGCAAGGCGCTGGCAAGAGCAACGGCCTCGGCCAGACCATGTTCGGGCAGATGGCGCTTGCGGCTGGACTTGATGTCGGGCTGCACGACATAGGCGCGCGTAACTGCGGTCGCGGTATCATGCAGAACCGGCCCGCCGCGTGGCAGGCCAAGGTCGTCTTCGTCGGGCAACGGGTCAGAGATTACTCTTCACCTTCATACAGGTTGATCGGACCACCGGGCATGATCGTCGATATCGCGTGTTTATACACCAGTTGCGACTGGCCATCGCGGCGCAACAGCACGCAAAAGTTGTCAAACCATGTGATCACGCCTTGCAGCTTGACACCATTGATCAGAAAAATCGTCACGGGCACCTTGGCCTTGCGGACATGGTTCAGGAAAGCATCTTGCAAATTTTGCTTGTCGGCAGCCATTTCTTTAGCCTTTTTCTTGTCGTTCGTTTTTTGCTTGTTGGCGTTGGTTGCTTGCGCGTCAGAATCTTTTAACGTGTCTGGCCGTTTTTGCCCCCCCGGCTGTCAATCCAGGGTCTGGGGCTGAGTATGTCGCGGCTTTGACCGAGTTTCCAGACCCTAAATACCTCAATCCATGTCATCTTCCCCGCCATTTCCGCCATTTTTGCCATTGGAGACAACGCCGAGCGACTTCAACTTGCGGTGGAGGGCAGACCGCTCCATGCCAACAAAGCCTGCGGTGCGGCTGATATTGCCGCCAAAGCGGTTGATCTGGGTGAGCAGGTATTCGCGTTCAAAGACCTCGCGGGCCTCGCGCAGCGGCAAGGTGGCCATGGCCCCGCCAAGTACCATGCGACCGGTGGCATCGACAGGCGCATCTTGCCCGGGCAATTCATGCGCCTCGATCTGACCCGAGGCGTCGCCAAGGATCAGCACGCGTTCGATGACATTGCGCAACTGACGGACATTGCCGGGCCATTGCATGGTTTGCAACATCGCCTCAGCCTCGGGGGTCAATTCACGATTGGGCAGACCCTGGGTGCGGTGGAACATGGCAACGAAATGGCGGGTCAATTCGGGCACGTCTTCGCGGCGATCTTCAAGCGAGGGAACTTGAATCGGCACGACGTTGAGCCGGTCGTAAAGCTCTTGTCGAAAGCGACCGGCCTGAATTTCGGACCGAAGCTCGCGCGAGGTCGAAGAGATGACGCGCAGGTCGACGCGGACTTTGTCTGCCCCGCCGAGACGGGTGAATTGCTGCTCGGTCAGCACGCGCAGGATTTTGGACTGGGTGCCTAGTGGCATGTCGGCCACTTCGTCGAAATAGACGATGCCGCCATGGGCCTGTTCCAGCAGGCCTTTTTCAACGCCACGTTCGGCGGTTTCGCGGCCAAACAGAACCTCTTCCATGCGTTCGGGTTCGATGGTGGCCGACGAGACCGACACGAAGGCCGCGTTCGCGCGGTTGGAATTGGCATGGATGAAGCGGGCGGCAAGTTCTTTGCCCGACCCGGCCGGACCCGTCAGCATGACGCGGCCGTTCGACTTTGTCACCTTTTCCAATTGGGATTTCAGGGACTTGAACGCGGGACTAACACCCAGCATTTCTGATCCGGTCACATCGCGGCGGCGCAAGTCGGAGTTTTCGCGGCGCAAGCGCGAGGTTTCCATGGCGCGTGCGACCACCACCATCAACTGATCGATGTTGAACGGTTTCTCTATGAAATCATAGGCGCCCTGCTTGATCGCAGCGACGGCGATTTCGATGTTGCCATGGCCCGAAATGATCACCACCGGCACGTCGGGGTTGTCGCGCTTGACAGTTTTCAGGATGTCGATGCCGTCCATCCGGCTGTCTTTCAGCCAGATATCGAGGATCATCAACGAGGGAAGCTCTTTGTTGATCTCGGCCATGCAATCGTCAGAATTTCCAGCAAGGCGAATGGCATAGCCTTCGTCCTTGAGGATATCACCGATCAGTTCGCGGATGTCCTTTTCGTCGTCTACGATCAGAATGCTCATAAATCCTCCTGTCTGCGCCCGGCGGTCGAGCGGGCTTTGGTGGCGCGGGGCAGACGGATTTCCGCCATGGCGCCGGCATGGGTATTGCCCGAAAACTGGGCGGCGTCGGTCAGGGTCAGTGTACCGCCATGCTCTTCGATGATCTTCTTGACAATGGGAAGGCCAAGACCAGTGCCCTTTTCGCGGGTGGTCACATAGGGCTCAAACAGACGCGAGCGGTCGGGAGGCAGGCCGGTACCGTTGTCGGCAATGGTGATGGTGGAAAAGGCATCGCCGGGAGTCAGAGTGACACGAATCTCGGGCGCATAGCTGACGGGATGCTGCTTTTCACGATACTCTTCAATCGCTTCACCGGCGTTCTTGATAAGGTTTGTCAATGCTTGGCCGATCATGGTGCCGTCAAGCTCGACCATATCGGGTTGGCTGGGCAGGGATTTCACGAAATGCACGTCGGGCTGGCCGTTTTCTTGCAGCATCACGGCGGCACGGACAAGGGCGGTCAGGTCTGTGTCACGGCGGTCTGGTTCGGGCAT
>JBAXXO010000319.1:0-3694 GCA_037127855.1 Alphaproteobacteria bacterium | reverse complement strand
CTAAACCCTTCTTTAACCAATCTGCGGCAAGTTCGGGAAATGCGTGAACCTCCTCGTCTCTTGCCCCCAGGGGCCACCTATCACTTCACCCTCCGGCTAGCGCAGCAAGGTTCGACCCTGCTGACCGACAATATCGGTGCCCTGCGATTTGCCTATGCGCGGGCGGTGGCCGAGTTTCCGGTCACCTGTCACGCCATGGTGGTGCTGCCCGACCACATCCACGCCATCTGGACAGAACCGCAAGGCGGCATCTGGTATGCTGAACGCTGGCGGCGGATCAAGACCCGCTTTGCCCAGGCCGCAGCTTCCCCGGGCGCCCCGCTGTGGCAGCCCCGGTTTCAGGAACGCGCGCTGTTGGACACGGCAGCTTTCCTGCGCGCCCTCGACGATTGCCGGATCAGCCCGGTCGGACAGGGGCTGGTGTCCCATCCCGCTCTCTGGCCCTATTCCAGCTTCAGCAAGGCCTTGGCATCCGCCGAAGCCTGAAGGCTATTCAATCATCGGCAACAGTGCGTCCAGCGACTTTTTCGCGTCACCATAGAACATCCGCGTATTGTCTTTGTAAAACAGCGGGTTCTCGATCCCCGAATAGCCCGTTCCCTGACCGCGCTTGGACACGATCACCAACTTTGCCTTCCAGCATTCCAGTACCGGCATGCCGGCAATCGGGCTGTTGGGATCGTCCTGCGCTGCCGGGTTCACGATGTCATTCGAACCGATCACGATGGCCACATCCGTGCTGGGGAAATCCTCGTTGATCTCATCCATCTCCATCACGATGTCATAAGGTACCTTGGCCTCGGCCAGCAGCACGTTCATATGGCCGGGCAAACGCCCCGCCACGGGATGGATAGCAAAGCGAACCGTCTTGCCCCTTGCGCGCAGCTTGCGCGTTAACTCGCTGACCGACCCCTGCGCCTGCGCTACCGCCATGCCGTAACCTGGGATGATGATGACACTGTCCGCATCGTTCAGCGCGGCGGCTACACCCTCGGCGTCGATCGCGACCTGCTCACCCGTCACCTCCATCGCGGGGCCCGTGCTGCCACCGAACCCACCTAGGATCACGCTGATGAACGACCGATTCATCGCCTTGCACATGATATAGGACAGAATCGCCCCCGATGAACCCACCAATGCGCCCACAACGATCAGCAGATCGTTGCTTAACGAAAATCCGATCGCCGCCGCAGCCCAGCCCGAATAACTGTTCAGCATCGACACGACCACCGGCATGTCCGCCCCCCCGATCCCCATGATCAGGTGATAACCGATGAACAGGGCCGCCAGTGTCATCACCAACAAGGCGACCGTGCTGCCGGTTTGCAGATAAGTCAGCAGCATCACCACCGACAAAGCCGCCGCACCCGCGTTCAACAGATGCCCGCCAGGCAGCTTTTTCGCCTTGCCATCCACCCGGCCCGCCAGCTTGCCAAAGGCAATCACCGACCCGCTAAAGGTGACAGCGCCGATGAACACGCCCAAGAACGTCTCGACCCGCAAGATCGAGATTTCGACCCCCGATTTATGCGCAATGATCGCGCCAAACCCGGTCAACGCCTCGCGTGCTGCCGCGTCCATGCCCGCGACCGCCGTCATCTCGATATGGCCGTTGAACCCGATGAACACGGCGGCCAGACCGACCAGCGAATGCATCGCCGCCACCAGCTGCGGCATCTCGGTCATCTGCACCTGTCCGGCTGCATAGGCCCCCAACACCGCCCCTGCCGCCAGCATCACCACGCTGATGATGACGGCCAGCCCAACGCCGCCCAACCCCAGCAACGTGGCCGCCACCGCCAGCGCCATGCCCGCAATGCCATACCAGACCGCCCGCTTGGCGCTTTCCTGACCCGACAACCCGCCCAAGCTCAGAATGAAAAGCACCGCTGCAACGACATAGGCTGCCGTGGTAAATCCGTACTCCATCTCGGCCCCCTTACGACTTTTGGAACATGGCGAGCATGCGCCGGGTGACCATAAAGCCCCCGAAAATGTTGATCCCCGCCATGAAGATCGACAAAGCCGCCAGAACAACCACCAACCATTGCCCCGAGCCCACCTGCATCAGCGCGCCAAGAATGATGATGGACGAAATGGCGTTGGTCACCGCCATGAGCGGTGTGTGCAAAGAGTGGCTGACATTCCAGATGACCTGAAACCCGATAAAGACCGACAGGACAAAAACGATGAAATGCGACATGAAGGCCGCCGGGGCCACCAGACCCACCCCCAGCATCAAGGCGCCGCCCACGGCCAGCAGCGCCACCTGATTGCGCGTCTGCGTCTTGAACGCCGCCACTTCCGCATTTCGCTTTTCGGCGGGCGACAGTTCCTTGGGCTTTTCCTTGGGTTTTTGCACCGCGATGGCGGCAATCTTGGGCGGCGGCGGCGGATAGGTCACCGCCCCGTCATGGGCGACCGTCGCCCCCCTAATCACGTCATCGTCCATATTCTGCTGAATAACGCCATCTTTCTTGGGCGTAAGATCAGCCAGCATGTTCTTGATATTATTGGAATACAGCGTTGATGCCTGTGCTGCCATCCGGCTAGGGAAATCCGTATACCCCACCACAGTCACACCGTTCTCGCTGACCACCTTTTGATCCATGACCGTCAGATCACAGTTGCCACCCCGCTCTGCGGCAAGGTCGACCACAACCGAGCCCGGCTTCATCATCGCCACCATATCGGCCAGCCACAGCTTGGGCGCGGGCCGACCGGGTATCAGGGCCGTCGTGATCACCACATCCATGTCGGGCGCCAGTTCACGGAACTTGGCCAGTTGCTTTTCGCGGAATTCGGGGCTGCTGGGGGCGGCATAACCGCCGGTCGCCGCGCCATCCTGTGCCGGGGCAAAGTCCAGAAACACGAAACTGGCACCCATCGACTCGATCTGCTCGGCGACTTCGGGCCTTACGTCAAAGGCGCTTACGATCGCGCCCAGCGATACCGCCGTACCGATTGCAGCCAGACCCGCCACGCCTGCACCGATGATCAGAACCTTGGCCGGCGGCACCTTGCCCGCCGCCGTGACCTGACCGGTGAAAAAGCGGCCAAAGTTGTTGCCGGCCTCGATCACCGCGCGGTATCCCGCGATATTCGCCATCGACGACAGGGCATCCATCTTTTGCGCCCGCGAAATCCGTGGCACCATGTCCATGGCGATCACCGTGGCCCCACGCTCGCGCACCACTTCCAGCAATTCGGGGTTCTGGGCAGGCCAGAAAAAGCTGATCAGCGTCTGGCCCGACCGCAGCGCCTGGGCCTCGTCCGGTTCGGGGCCGCGCACCTTGACCAACACATCGGCCGCCGCAACCACAGCCTCGGCATTGGGCAGAACCTCGACCCCGGCCTTGACATACATCGCATCCGAAAAGCCCGCCTTGGCACCGGCCCCGGCCTGAACCACGCAGACATGACCCAGCTTGCCCAAGGCAACCGACGAGTCCGGTGTCAATGCCACCCGGTTCTCACCCGGAAAAATCTCTGCCAATGCTCCGATTTTCACGTCCACCCCCCAGTTCAGGCACCCCCCAGTTCAGGCCGCCCAGTTCACGCAATAGCGACACGTCACGGTCTGTTGGACCATGCCCGGCATTTGGCACCTGCATAAAGTGCTTTTGCATGGTTCTTCAATCGGCTTTTGATGTAAAGCAGCTTTTTCCCCTGCCCCCACGCCCCACCATTGCTT
>JBAXXO010000318.1:0-3732 GCA_037127855.1 Alphaproteobacteria bacterium | reverse complement strand
GAAGGACACGCTCTAGCTCTCGGCTGGAAATCCCCCATGGCTTTCGAAAAGAAGACCGCTTGACACCAGCACCTGACCGGAACGAAACCGGTGCAGGTCCAAAAATTGCTCGTCACCATGCTGAAGATGGCGGATGAAGGTAGATCGGCTTTTCACTGAAGTCTAACGCTGATCCCTTTTGGGATACGAGGCGGCCCCGCCAACTCTGGTTGCGCACCCTATTGGCAGTTCTATCCAACGGTCTTGAACCCACCAATAAGTTTTGGCAGTCGCAGCGTCGGGCAGGGCTGGATCATCGTTCCAATCGCGCGGCACGGCCACCGCGCCGTCGAACCAGCTTTAATGCCCTTGATGGCAGAGCCTCGATAACGGCTCTCCGGTCTTCGGACGTCAGGCGCGACCATGTAGCGATTTCTTCCATGGTTCGGTAACAACCCAGACAAAGCCGCTCTTGAGGATGGATCACGCAGATCTTGACGCAAGGGCTGTCCACCTCGACCCGCGCCCAAACAGTGTCGGTCATGTCGCGGCCCTGCCCATATGCCCCATCCTATCCAAAGCCCCTTGAAGAATATAGCCGGCAGCCACTTGATCAATAACCTCGGACCGACGTTTGCGGGATGTATCCGCCTCCAGCAGGGCGCGTTCAGCGGCGACGGTCGAGAGGCGTTCGTCCCAATAGGTGATGGGCAGGTCGGTCAGTTTGGTCAGATTACGTGCAAAAGCGCGGGTGGATTGAACGCGCGGGCCTTCGGAACCATCCATGTTCAAAGGCAGCCCCAGAACGATGCCAGCCAGTTGCCGCTCGTCCAAAAGGGTCAACAGACGCGCGGCATCCTCGGTGAACTTGACACGGCGGATGACCAACAGCGGTGTCGCAATCTGTCGGCGCAGGTCGGATACCGCAAAGCCCACGGTCTTGTCCCCCAAATCCAACCCGCAGATCGCCCTATTGGGCGGCAAACCGGCCAAAAACTGCGCGACATCCTCGACGATCATGGGTCGAGTCCCGCCTGAACCGCTGCTGCCTTCAGCGCCGCCAATGCGCCTGGTTGACCCACAAAGACGCGATTTGCAGCGGCAGATGCCGTCTTGGCGCGTTCTGTCTCCTGCAGCACGCCAAGCGAGGTGATCAGCTTGACCCACTCCTCGACCGTACCGCCCGCGGTGTTCAGCCGCTCTTCCAGCCCCGCCACCATGGTCTTGATCATCGCGGTCCGGTCGGCCCCTGTCATCGCCGAAGCCGCTGCAACCGCGGCGGCATCGGGTCCAGTGGTGGTGTCCGGCAAGGTGTAGTTGATGCCCGCAGCCGCTGCGACATCGGCAATCTGGCCACGGATCGGCGCTGTCCATGGCGAATCGGCTGGCGTTTCACGCAACAGTGGTTCCCACAGCGCAAAAGTCCGGTCGGGCCGTCCAATTTCGGCAAACATCAGCCCGGAATAGAACCGGCCCCAACCGTTGGCGGGATCGGTCTGCAAAAGCCGGATCAACACCTTTTCCGCCTCGGGTGTTACCAGTCCGCCAGCCGCGCGGACCATGACATAGGCAAGGAACGACAAATCTTCGGCACTTGCCGCCGCGCCGCGGAGACGAATCACGGTCTCTTGCGCCTTGCGGGCAGCCACGAAATTGCCAAGCGAGGCTTCATTCTGTGCAAGCAGGACATGCCCCTGTAAGTCTTCCGAGCGCGAGGTCAGTGCGGCACGTAGTTTGTCCAGCATCTTGGCCAGTTCCGGGTCCAGATCGGCGGGCTGCATGAAGGCTGGCTGCCGGGCCTCGGCGATGATCTGGCTGGGGCGACTTTTGTAGGTGGCGTCAGCATTGGCAAGGCGTTGCGACAGGGGCAGGTCCGGATATCCCGGCACCCCAAGCTGCCAGTAGATTCCGACCGAACCCGCCAGCGCCAGAACGATCATAGCGGCAGCGACTGGCAACAAACGGCTTGGCGTTGCCGGCCTCTGGGCTGACAGGGCGCGGTCAGCCTCGAGCATGCGGCGCTGCACCTCCAATCGGACCCGATCGCCTTCGGCGGGCGACAACGTGCCCCGCGACAGATCACGATCAACTTCGGCCAACTGGTCGCGGTAAACGTCAAGATCAGGGCTTGCCATGGCCGTCTGAGGATGCGCATGCGCCTGACGCAAGGCTTGCAGCAGCACCACTGCAACCATCAAGATCATCGCGGCAGCGGAAATCCAGAAACCGATCATTGCGTGCTCTTACCTCGCGCAGGAATGTCTTGACTGATTTAGTCGCATCGCACCATGGACAAAAGGGTTTGCGCGCAACATGTTGATGAATGAATCGATAACAGCCCTCGGACCCATGTCGCAATTTTCCGCATTGTGCCGCCGTTGAGCAGGGCTATACCAGACGAGCCTGACATGACAGGCGCGTGCCGCGCTATACAGAAGGGTGAACCATGAAGCGCTATTCTGTCTTTGCCCTGGCGCGTGAGGCGCTGACCCATCACATGGGCTGGGAAAAGGCCTGGCGTTCGCCCAGCCCCAAGCCATCCTATGATGCGATCATCGTGGGCGCCGGTGGCCATGGTCTGGCGACAGCCTATTATCTTGGACGAAATCACGGTATCACCAATGTCGCGATCATCGAAAAAGGTTGGCTTGGCGGCGGCAATACCGGTCGAAACACGACGATCATCCGTTCAAACTACCTCCAAGATCCTTCAGCCGCGATTTATGAAAAGGCCCGCAGCCTGTACGAGACGATGAGTCAGGACATAAACTACAATGTCATGTTCAGCCCCCGTGGCGTGATGATGCTGGCCCAGACCCATCACGAAGTGCGCGGCTATCAGCGCACGGCCCATGCCAATGCGTTGCAAGGTGTGGTGACCGAGTTCATCAGCCGCGAAAGGGTCAAGGAACTGTGCCCGATTCTGAACATTGACGGCCCACGCTATCCGGTGCTGGGCGCTTTGTGGCAGGCGCGGGGCGGCACGGGGCGGCATGATGCCGTGGCTTGGGGCTATGCCCGGGCTTGTTCGGCCATGGGAATGGACATCATCCAGCAATGCGAGGTCACGGGCGTGCGCTCGGACGGTGGCCTCGTGACCGGCGTCGATACAACCAAAGGTTTCATCGGCTGCAAGAAGATGGGCATCGTCGTCGCAGGCCATTCGGGGCAGGTGGCCGATATGGCCGGGTTTCGCCTGCCCGTCGAGGCAGTGGCGCTGCAGGCTTTGGTCTCAGAGCCGATCAAGCCGTGCATGGATGTCGTGGTGATGGCCAACACGGTACACGGCTACATGTCGCAATCCGACAAGGGCGAGATGGTCATCGGGGGCGGGACTGACGGTTTCAATAACTTCACGCAGCGTGGGTCTTTCCACCATATCGAAGAGACCCTGCGCGCGCTGATCGAGACGTTTCCGATGATCAGCCGCTTGAAAATGCTGCGCCAATGGGGGGGTATCGTTGACATGACCGGTGATCGCAGCCCGATCATTTCGAAAACCCCGCTGGGCAACTGTTTCATCAACTGCGGCTGGGGCACGGGCGGTTTCAAGGCCATTCCCGGGTCAGGCTGGGCGATGGCCGAACTGATGGCCAAGGGCGAGCCGGGGCCACTGGCGGCCGAGTTCAACATGTGGCGTTTCAAGGAGGGCCGGTTCATCGACGAATCCGTGGCCGCCGGGGTGGCACATTGAGGTTCAGGCACCACCCGTCAGCCTTGGGCCGGTTTATGGAGGATCGTACCGCCGCCCAC
>JBAXXO010000317.1:0-3749 GCA_037127855.1 Alphaproteobacteria bacterium | reverse complement strand
TCAAACCCGCCTTTGGGCGACACAAGCCCCATGAACAAAACCCCTTGACTGGGACGACCCCGCTACCGAACTCCGGAGCCTGGGGTCCTTGGTGAAAGTGCGGTGGAATTTTGCACCGATTTTTGAACTTCGGGGGTGGATGGCGGTACGAACAAGTGTATTAGCCAAGTGATGTAAACGATCTGGAAAGCATCGAAAGGGCGAAAACCGAAATGCCCTATCCTCGACGGGTCGTCCACCTGCAGCAGACATCCGATGCTTGACACACTTGTCATCGGCGCAGGACCTGCCGGTCTGATGGCAGCAGAGGAGCTGACTCGGGCAGGGCGGCATGTGGTGGTGGTGGACGCCAAAGCCTCGCCCGCGCGCAAGTTCCTGATGGCGGGAAAAAGTGGGCTGAATATCACCAAGGATCAGGCTTTTCAGCCCTTTGTTGCCAGTTACGCGGCTTCGCCGTTGGACCCAATGTTGCGCGATTTCGGGCCCTCGCAAGTGATGGATTGGTGCCGAGGACTCGGCCAGGATGTGTTTACCGGAACGACTGGACGTGTGTTTCCACGAACGATGAAAGCGTCGCCCTTGCTGCGGGCATGGCTGAAACGGTTGGGGGCTGCGGGGGTCGAGTTGCGGACACGCTGGCGTTGGACCGGGTTTGTGCCAGAGGGATTGAGTTTTGATACTCCGGAAGGCAAACAGGTTCTGCGGCCAAAGGTTACAGTCTTGGCCTTGGGCGGTGCCAGCTGGGCGCGGTTGGGGTCTGATGGGTATTGGTTCGGGCTGCTGGCAGCAAAAGGCGTGGAACTGGTTCCATTTGGTCCGGCCAATATGGGCTTTGTGGTGACCTGGTCCGCGCATATGACACCCTTCTTCGGTCAGCCGGTCAAGGGCGCGGCGCTGTGTGTCGGGCGTCGACGCGAGTTGGGCGAGTTTGTGATCTCGGCCCGCGGGTTGGAGGGTGGCGGTATCTACGCGGTATCGCGCGAGATGGGTGAAGGGGCTGCACTGACGCTGGATTTTCTTCCTGACCAGTTCGAACGCAGGTTGATCGAAAAGCTGGGAAAAATGAAACCCGGCGAGACTTTTGCCAATCGGCTGCGCAAGCTGGGGCTATCGCCGCCCGCCCTGGCGCTGGCACTGGAGTTTGGCCGTGGTCTGCCGGTCTTGCAAGCTGCCAAGGCCTTGCCGGTGCGGCATCAGGGACCGCGGCCGCTGGATGAGGCCATTTCGGTGTCTGGCGGCGTCAGCTTTGCTGCGATGACGCCCGGTCTGGAATTGATCCGTTTGCCGGGCGTCTTTGCCTGCGGCGAGATGCTGGATTGGCAGGCACCTACTGGGGGCTATTTGCTGACAGCCTGCCTTGCAACCGGACGTTGGGCAGGGCGTGCTGCTGCGCGCCACGGAACTTGAAGCGGGTGTTGATGATGGGTCATCCTTTGGCCATTTCGGCTGACAGGGCGTCATGACGCGCGGTAATCAGGGCCTGATAGGCCGACAGACGTTCCGGGGTGAAATGGTGTTCCTCGGCCAGCAGGTTGACTGTTCCTGCGACCTGCCCGCCTGACACGACCGGCACGTTGATGCAGGACCCCAGACCCAGCGTAGTGATCAGGGCGTGGTCAAGGAAATAGCTGGCGAATTCCGATGTCGTGTTGGCGACAAAAGTTTGCTGTCCGATGATGCAATAATCGTACCAACCGTCGCGCGTGAGGGGTTTGGTGCCGGAAACCGGGTATTCAACCGGGTGCGAGCTGTAGGCGCGACGGGCGAGCCCTGCGGGAATGTCTTGGGTGGTGACGGTGAAAAGGCGCGTGCCGAGGGCGGCGCACTCGGCGTGAAGCAGGTCATAAGCGGTCATCGAGGATCCTTTCGGTTGGGGCGGTCAATTCTAACCGCGGGTTGATCCGCCGGCCGGCCAGATGCCCTGAGACTGGATCACCCATTCCGCGCCGTGGTCGCCGGGGACTGGCGGGCAGGTGCCTTGCCAGAACATCAACAGGAAATGCTCGGCGGTTCTTGGACTGTCCGGCTCGGCGATGGCCTGCCAGATCATGCCGAAACCTTCGGTCAGCAGACCCTCGGCGTAGAAAGCGATCTCTTCGGCGTCAAGACGTTCGGTCATGTCATCCTGGGCCGACCAGGTGTCACCCTCGGCCCACAGAACGATTCCCTCGACAGCGGGGAAACGGTCGGTCAGGCGGGCAAGTTGGGTCAGAAAGCTTTCGATATCGGTCATGGAAGCCTCAGGGGAAGAAATGTTTTTGACATGGCTTAGGAATGGCGGTTGGGCAAGGGGGTGTGGGTGCTGAGGGGGCTCTCACGCGTGGGAGGGGTGTTAGGGCGAGTTGTGTTCCATCAGGTTCATCTGACCAGACACAACGCGGAACATTCTGAGCGGCCTGCCTGTCTTGGATTGCACTCAATCTGACCCGGATGGAGTGCAATCCGCCTGAGTGCTATTATACTGATAAATCGCAATGGGTTGCAGTGGCAGAATGCCCCTGCAGACCATGGACCGCACAAGACGTTTTGCAATCGTTGGTTTGGCGGGAGCAAGGTGGGTGGGGGGTCGCGTGCATCCTGCCGGAATTGGACAGACAGCAGGCCGAAATGGAATTGATCATGATGGATGCGACTTGTCTCAAGGCGCACCGCCCGCCTGCGGAAAAAAGCGGGGCGCAGTCGGTTGATCGGGCGCACCAAGGGTCGCCGACATACCAGGCTGAATGCGGTTTGTGCCAACAAGGTCCGCCCGGTCCAGTTGTATCCGGGCGGCCGGTCAGACCCGAGATCTTGCGGGTGCTGCGGGGCTGCTGGCGACCAGAGTCGTGCTAGCGGATCGGGGCCATGATGCAGATTGGTTGCGTAACACATTGATTGACATAGATGTGGAAGCTTTCGCTGTTGATCGGCCCGACGATGACCCTTGGGGCGACGATCCCGGCCTGGCGCAGGGCTGCGTTGAACGTCATACCTCGGCATTTCGCGCGAACCAGTGGCGCTCCTGCCGCGGTCCAGTGCCCGAACGGCGCGCGCCCGATCGGTCTCGGGCCCCGCGCCGCCCACCTACGCGGGGGCGCCATGTTGGTCTTGGCCCGGGTCTTGTCCATCAGGTTTCATCAATGAAGACAAGCGGTTTGGGGGAAGACAGGCCGTTTGGGGTAAGACAGGCCGTTTCGGGGAAGACAGGCCGTTTGGGGTCGATGCTGCCCTGACGCGCCTTCCAGCGCGCGCGTTTGCGGGCAATGTCCGGTCGCTCATGCTCACTGGCCAGCGGCGTCTTTTTCGCAAGCCGAGCCCCACGACTTGGGCGAAGGCCCACATCTTGCGGTCGTCGACCCTGAGGCCAGGCCCGGCCAGTTCTACCACCAGGCCGCGCGGGGTGAAGTCACCCTCCGCCAACCGGGCGCGCAGCCAGTCCACCTCGGCCCCCCCCGAATCTTGCGCAGAACATGCCCGCCGATCCATCCCGGCGCGGCGCTGCCCGTCGCCCGCCTGCGCTCCGACCACGTCACCACGCTCGACGGCGCAAAGCCCAGGGCCTGGGCGACTGTCCGCACCAAATCGCCCGCATCCAGCCGCGCCATAGCGCCCGTCCGAATGCTCATCGCAGGCGGTTTCGCCATGACGGCTGGCCTCCATAGCCAGGCTTCATCCTGAATCAGAAATCCCGCCAAAAAGGGAATCCCCAACGATTCACCTAGAGCGTGTCGCGTTTAATCGGATTTGTAACCTGCGGCTTTGAAGAAGTT
>JBAXXO010000316.1:0-3750 GCA_037127855.1 Alphaproteobacteria bacterium | reverse complement strand
ACGGATCAGGCTCCAAGGGAATCCTGAATCTCGTTGGGAAGGACACGCTCTAGGCCAGTCTATCTCTGGTTCGAGATCAACAATTGGAGCGAGGAAATCACAATCCATCTGCACTTTATAGCGATGGTCCTGGACATTTTTGACGCATCGGTCGGTGAACTTCATTTGCAACCAGATTTTTCCGCCGCAACGTTTGACGCCAAGGTCTGCTTGATGGACGTCGAAAACTGCCTCCCGGTCGCGCACCACGGTAAAGCGCATTGATTTCAGGATACCCCAATAGGAGAGCTCGTACTCCACTGTGAAATGGTCGGGCGGAGGAACCAGATCAAATTGACCGTCAGCCCACAAACACAAAGGGGCGGGAGTCGGAAGAGTGACTTTCATGCGAACCCCCTAATGTTGAAAAAACTAATTACCGAAAGTTAACCACTTTTATGCTCACGCGTCAAGTACAAGCATTTACGGCGCCACAGCATTTTCGCTGCTGCCCCGGCCCCGAGGCCGGTCACCGTCGATTTCCTGATCGCGCAGGGCAAAGCCCGCGGGACAAGTCGGATTTGCACTAGACCCCCGCCACGAATTTCCGCTAGTTGACCGGCATGAAACCGACAAACACCCTGCGTGGCGCCCTCTTCATGGTGGGCTTTTGCATTCTGGCACCCCTGCTGGATGCCAGCTCCAAACTGGCGACCGAGGCGATCCCGGTGGGCCAGATCACCGCCGCCCGTTTCGTGTTTCAGGGCCTGTGCATGCTGCCGGTGTTCTTGCTGCTGCGGCTGGATTGGCGGGTCTCGCGCCGCGACCTTATGCTGCTGATCGCCCGCGCCTTCTGCCTGATGCTGTCGACCTTTTGCTTTGTCGCCTCGGTCCAGTTCATGCCCATCGCCAACGCCATCGCCATCGTCTTTGTCATGCCCTTCATGCTGATGTTCCTGGGCAAGATCATCTTCGGCAATCCCATCGGCCCGACCCGCATCCTGGCCTCGATCGTCGGCTTTGCCGGGGCTATGCTGATCATCCGGCCGTCGCTGAATGAATACGGCCTTGTCGCCCTGTTCCCGCTCGGCTGCGCCTTTTCCTTCTCGTTTTACGAGATGGCGACACAGGCCATGTCCAACCGCGTGCCCCCGGTGACCATGCAACTGCACACGTCGCTGGCAGGAACGGCGATGTGCCTGCCGTTGCTCTGGGCCTTCAATGGCCAGGGTATTGCCGAACTCGACCTTGTAGCCCCCGACGCGCTGAACTGGCTGTGGCTGTTCGGCGTGGGCTTCTGGGCGGCGGTCAGCCATCTGTCCATGACCATCGCCATGAAACATGCCCCCGCCTCGACCCTTGCCCCGCTGCACTACCTCGAATTGCCGATGGCGGTGTTCCTTGGCTATGCCATCTGGGGCGACTTTCCCAACCTGCTGACATGGAGCGGGATCGCGTTGATTGTAGGCTCGGGCCTGTACATCATTGCCCACGAACACCGGTCAAGCCAAACCGGGTCAAACCAAGGCCGTCCAGCGCCGCCACCAGTGCCGTCCGAGGCAGTATAACCAGCATACGCGCCGCGCTGAACCGCAGCCAGACCGGCCCCGTGACCTCGTTCGACGTACCAATCATTCCATCCGGCGCAAACGGAATGCTATCCAGAGGCCAGCGCAACCCCTCGCTCTCCCCGGTCACCGCCCCCATCGGAAACAGCGACAGCCGCGTTCCCCTTGCCAGTTCCAACCGCATCTCGGGCGGGGCCAAGAACACCACGTCCCGACCGCCAAGGATGACGCAGCGTTTGTCGGGATGCAAAACCAGCCCGTTCAGCACCGCCAACCCATGATCCAGACGCGCCCCCGAAAACCCGATCCCCAGTACAAAGGGGGCGTCGATCGACCGCAGCGCCTTGTCGAAATCCGTCGTCGCCTGTTCGGGGATCGGGTGCAGCCGCCCGGCCAGCTTTTGCTTGGCCGCCTCGGAAATCGAATCAAAATCCCCGATCACCGCCTCTGGCTCCACCCCCAACCGCAGCAACCGGTCCGCCCCACCATCCGCCGCCACCATACGCGGCGCGTGTTGGCGCGCCAGTTCCAGCAATTTTAGGGAAAATCCACCCCCTCCAGCCAGTGTTACCCCTTCTTTCGATTGGACAATGCTGCGATTCATGCGAATGATGTTCTTTCAATTGTGGCAATCTGCCGGTTGAAATGACACAATTAATCCTTCAAATCACCGTATTTTGACCATGGAATGGCACAATCCATGGGCGAGGATACGCTCGATCGAGGTAGGCAGAAGGCGCGCTTTCGATGTCCAGTGCAAGTAGAATTCTACGTGTATCATACGGAACCTTCTCGTGCACATTGGAAGGTTTCGATGATCCCCTCATCACGATGAAGGCGATTGTCGAGTGTTTCCGCGAACTGGCGGCCGAAGACCGCCATTTCGGGGCGGAACCGGCCACAGCTGATGCGCCCATGCGTCCGCAGATTGACAAGCACGCGTTCAAGCGCCGTGTCGACGCCAAGCTGCATGACCGGGGTGCGAACCTGACCGCGACCGAAGGTCAAGCCTCGATGCCCCCCGGCATCAGCATGCCAGCCGCCGATGACGCCGCACATGCGGTGCAGGACGCGTCGCAGGTGCCAACGCCCCCTGTCACGGCGCCTTGGGTAGGCACCCATGCCGACACGACGACCGACACAGCGGCAGCCCGACTGTCCAAACTGCGCGTCGCGCAGATGCAGCCGGCAGTCAGCATGATGCAGCCATTCGCCGACTTCACCAGCCGTTTTGACGATGCGCAGGTCTACGCCGAGGATCACGACACCCAAGTGTCCCGTCCCGCGCCCATGGCCGAACCCGTCGCCGAACCTGTCGCTATCTCGGCCACAGCCGCGACCGTCGCGTCGCCCAACTCCGTTGCTGTGGCGTCCGCTGCCGAGGCATCTGTTGCTGGGGCATCCGCTGCCGCAGCACCCGCTGTGGCAGAACCTGAACCATCGTCCTCCTTGATCCCGGCCAAACGCGACCGGATCAAGAATAGACGTGATCGCGCTGCGCAACGTCAGGCCGCCGCGCAGGCCGCTGCCCCTGCACCGGCCGCGATCGTCGCCCCCCTGCCACAACACCCTACTGCCCGGCTTGACACTTTGCTGGCCACCGCACAGCCGCTGTCGGCACAGACCGATGACCTGCCGATTGCGTCAGCCGAGCTGCAAACCATTCCCGAAAGCATCGCAGAGGTCGCCGAGGACGAGTCCGACAGCATGCTGGCCGCCCTGTATGTCAAGATGACCGCCATGTCGGTTCAAGACGACCAACTGGCAGCGGACATCGCGGCCGCCACAGATAGCGCGCTGATCGAACCCGCGCTGATCGACACCGATCTTTCCAGCGCAGCTTTGCCGCAGGGCGATGGTCCTGCCATCGACCTGTCCGCAATTGCTGATCAGTTCGGCCATCAAGATTGGGACATCGTCGCGCCTGAGGATAGCCTGTCTGGCGAAGCTGATCTGGATGCCGATGACCTCTCCGACTTGGCCGCGCTCGATTTTGGCCCCGACTTTCCCCATGACGCGCCCGCCGCGCTCGACCTTACCTCAGACGCCACGAACGCAGACTGGACCGACACCGACTGGACCGATACGGCACCGCCGGCACGGCAAGACCTTGGCTCGTCCGCCACTTCGCAAGAGGAATCGGCCGACCTGCCCGTTGGCGCATCATCAGCCGCCATTGCCGACGCGCCCATCGCAACTGAAA
>JBAXXO010000315.1:0-3758 GCA_037127855.1 Alphaproteobacteria bacterium | reverse complement strand
CTAGCCGCGTCAGACCAAGAAAATCGACATTTCCAAATGAGCCAGATCAATGCTAAAGCCCCTCCCACGCGTGAGGGCCCCCAACATCGAACTAGACCCGGTGGTAAGGCCCCCCCGCCAATATCGTCGCTGCGCGGTACAATTGTTCCGCCAGCATGACACGGACCAGCATGTGCGGCCAGACCATCGCCCCGAAACTGACCGAAGCCTCTGCTCTGTCGCGCAACGCCGAATCGATCCCATCCGCCCCACCGATGACCAGCGCCAGATCCTGCCGCCCGCCATCCCGCCACTGCGCCAGCAGTCCGGCGAATTCCGGCGAGGTCATCACCCGCCCCCGCTCATCCAGCGCGACCATCAGGGCCCCCGCCGGAATAGCCCGCGTCAACAGTTCCGCCTCGGCAGCAATCCCGCCACCCTTCTTGTCCTCGACCTCATGTTCGGCAACCGGGCCCAGGCCCAAGGGCCGCCCGGTCCGGTCGAGACGCGCGTAATAATCATCCGTCAGCACCCGCTCCGGCCCGGCCCTCAGCCGACCAACGGCGCAGACATGCAGCCTCATGCGAACCGGCTCACGACGCTGCAGGCGTCCGATGCGCGCCTGTCGGCATCCACATCTTTTCCAGCTGATAGAAATCGCGGACTTCCGGCCGGAAGACATGCACGATGACGTCGCCGCCATCGATCAGCACCCAGTCGCCGGTTTCCTTGCCTTCCATCTTGGCCGCCACCCCGAATTGCTGCCGCAGCTTGTCCGCCAGCTTTTCCGAGATTGACGCCACCTGCCGCGAGGACCGCCCCGAGCAGATTACCATGTAATCGGCCACATCCGACTTACCGCGCAGATCGATCTGCACGACCTCCTCGGCCTTGTCATCTTCAACCGAGGCCAGAACGGCGGCAAGCACCTGTTCGGGGGAATAGTCGGGTGCAGCGGTGGCGCTCATGCGCGCCACGCGCGGCCCGACCGGCAGGCCGGTCGCAGGGTCAGAATGAGACAGGACATCGTCCTCCAAATAGGTGCCGACGAAATCCCGGCACAGGCTTGATGTACAGTATCACGCTGGGCAACAAACCTCAATGAAAGCTGCAATCAACAGTCAAGCTGTCGCTCACAGCTGCCATTCGGGCCTTTGCCGCTTTTCGCCCTGTCATTTCAGGGTGAACGCGACCTCGTTGCGCCGGTTCCAGGGCAGGGTCCATGGGGCATCGTAAAAATAGTAATAGGGCCCCGAGGCAAGCTCCAAGGACTGGCCACGCGCCCAGGATCGCAACTGCGCCTCTTTTTCCGAAAGGGCCTCGCTGCGGGCTCTGCCGGAAAAGCGCAGAACAACCTGACGGGTGGCAGGCAGGCTGACAAAGCGGATGGCAGGGTCCCGCGGCTTTGGCAGGGTATCCAGCGTAAAGCTGCCCGGCATCATGAATTGCACCACCCAGTTGCCCTCGCGGGCCGATTGAGTAACAGGGGTGGTCATCGCTATGGTTTCGCCCGGCACCTGCGTGACGGGCGTGGTCATCGCCACCTTCGCCCCGCCATCATTTGCCCCAAAGATATAGCCCGCCAGAACACGAAACCCGGCACTGACCGCCTGCGACTGGCTGCCCTGCACACTGACCTCGGCCATGATCCGGGGCGCATAATCGCGCAGTTCGATGTCGCCTTCGTTGCGCTCGACCGTGTATTTCGGCGTTTCGTTGGATTTGTAGGTGTCAGCCATCGCAACCTTTCCCGCCGCGAACAATACGGCAAAAAGACCCATGACGGCCAGAATATGTTTGCTTTTCATGAATCCTCCAGCCTCGCATATGGGGTGTCTCAGTGCGATTTCCAGCCTGTCAGTGCAATAAGTTGCGGTTTGCCGGATCCGCGCGACCGTAGCTGACCATGATCACCTCCAGGTCGCAGGCACTGAAACGGCTGGCGGCCATGGCAATCGCGTCAGTGATCCACTCGGGCGGATTGCCAAAGGCGCCACCACCAAGGCGTGTCAGAAACACACGTTTAACCCCGGTTTGCGCTGAAACCTGGGCCGCCACGGCAAAGGTCGCCTCATAAGCGGCCTCCAGCACCAAACGTGCAAAGGGCTGCCAGACCGCCAATGGGGCCGGAAAATAGGCGATCGGCAAGGCACTGCCATAGACCTGAGTGACCAGATGCGTGGCATCGCCCAATGTCACCTGCGTGTCGCGCTGTACCCCGATGCGCAGCATCCCCTTTAGCGCCTGCCGGTCGGCCACAGCGATCCTTGCAGCGATCTGCGCCAATCCGCCGAGCTTTGGCATGACGTAGCCATTTCGCATCTGCCAAAGGCTCTCGCTTGCATTGCCCAAGGCTGCGCCAAGGTCGGCCAGAGTGTCGATCTGCCGCATGGCGCTTTGGTCCGTCTGATCGCCCATGGGCACCAGATAGTTGCGCCAGATCGTTCCCGCCGCGCAAGCCATGGCACAAGCGGGCCCTTGCGTGTGGTCAGTTGCATAGCGGGCGATCCCATGATCGGGGGTGACATGCGGGCCGACCATCTCCAGCAGATTGAACTGCGAGGCGACCTGAAACACCGCACCAGCATTCGCCGGATCGGCATGCAGCGCCCTTGCATCCGCCACCACCTCATGCAGGGTCAGTCGCCGTGGCCCGGCTGGCGGACTGTCAAAGTCGGCCAAAGCCGGTATATCCAGCCGACCCGCGATCAATCTGCGCCCATTGGGCATGATCAAGGTCGCGCCATCAACCTTGACGCCTGCCAGTACCGTGGCAGGGTCGTCGGCATTCAGACCTGTCAGCGCGCTAAACCAGTCCATCCATGTTCCAAGCGATTTGCCGAGACGCCAGTTCAATCTTGCCACACCCAACGTTACCACTTATCTAGACGCCATGTACCGCTATTTCGACATGGCCGATCACGACCGCCTGCCTTGGCGGTTCACCGAGCGTTTTCGGTCCGTCATCGCATTTAGTTAACGTCGGTAAAGCGCCAAGGCGCATCCTGCACGCGTTTTCCAACCCTTTGACATAAGCGAGAGAGCCATGACCGCTCGTACTCTTTACGACAAGATCTGGGACGACCATTTGGTTGACCAAGCCGAAGACGGCACCTGCCTTTTATACATTGACCGCCATCTGGTGCATGAGGTCACCAGCCCTCAGGCGTTCGAAGGACTGCGGATGGCGGGCCGCCAGGTGCGCGCCCCGGAAAAGACCATCGCCGTGCCCGACCATAACGTCCCCACCACGCTGGACCGCGCCAATGCCGCAACCATGACCGAGGACAGCCGGTTGCAAGTGGAAGCCCTTGACAAGAACGCCCGCGATTTTGGCATCAACTATTATCCTGTGTCCGACATCCGTCAGGGCATCGTGCACATTGTTGGCCCCGAGCAGGGCTGGACCTTGCCCGGCATGACGGTGGTATGTGGCGATTCGCACACCGCCACCCATGGTGCGTTCGGCTCGCTGGCACATGGAATCGGGACGTCCGAGGTCGAACATGTTCTGGCCACGCAGACCCTGATCCAGCGCAAGGCCAAGAATTTCAAGGTCGAGATCACCGGTCATCTGCGCCCGGGAGTTACCGCCAAGGACATCACCCTGTCTGTCATCGGTGCCACCGGCACCGCGGGCGGTACAGGTTATGTCATCGAATATTGCGGGCAGGCGATCCGCGATCTGTCGATGGAGGGGCGCATGACCGTCTGCAACATGGCAATCGAGGGCGGGGCGCGGGCGGGCCTGATTGCGCCCGACGAAAAGACCTTTGCCT
>JBAXXO010000314.1:0-3763 GCA_037127855.1 Alphaproteobacteria bacterium | reverse complement strand
AGGATGCCACCCAGAACCGCAGCGTCACCAATGACGAACTGGACCAGTTGCGCCCGCAACTGGTCGCGTGGCGCGAGACGCTTCTGGGCGCGCAGAACGCCAATGCCGCGCGCATTGCGACCCTGCGCCAGCAGATCGACGCCCTGGGCCCGGCCCCCGCCACAGGTGTCAGCGAAACCGCCGAGATTGCCAATCGTCGGCAGGCGCTGTCCAACCAGTTGGTACGCCTGCAAGCCCCCGGCATCGCCGCCGGCGAGGCCTACCGCCGCGCCGATGGTCTGATCGGCGAAATCGACCGCGAGTTGCGCGACCGTCAGGCGAAGCTGTTGTTGAAACTGTGGCCCAACCCGCTGTATCCCGGCCACTGGCCTGCGGCCCTTGACGCCCTGACCCTGACCGGCAGCACGCTGTGGACCGAGTCGGCGGCCAGGACGTCTGACATATCCGCCCGCAAGACGCTGGCCGACAATCTGTTGCTGATCCTGCCCCTCACCGTCTTTGCCTTCGCCGTGCTGTGGCGCGGGCGCAGCTGGATCGACCGACTGATCGACAGGCTGCGCGGGCCGTCCACGCTGCGCGCGCGGCGATTGTGGGACTTTCTGGCCTCGCTGGCCCGGATCATCGTGCCATCGCTCGGCGTCATCGCCTTGGCCCAGGCGCTAAGGCTCACCAATATGTTGGGTCCGGTCGGCACCGAAATCGCCGCCCATCTGGGACAGATCGGGCTGACGGTCTTTGCGGCGATCTGGCTGGGCAACCGCGCCTTTCCACCCAATCCGACAGAACCCGGCATCCTGACCCTTTCGGCAGACAAACGGGCGCAGGGGCGCTTTTTGACAACGGCCTTTGGCGTCTTGCTGGCCTTTGCACGTCTGCGACAGGTGGCAATGGACCCGCTGAACATCTCCGAGGCCGCCTCATCTGTCCTGACCCTGCCGATCATTCTGTGTGGGGCTGTGATCTTGCTGCGCATGGGGCAGTTGTTGATCGAGGCGGCAGCGGCCGAGACGGGCAGCAGCGGATACAGGCAGCGGATGATCGGTTGGCTGGGCAAAGCGGCCGTGACCATCGGGCTGGTCGGGCCGATATTGGCAGCGATCGGCTATATCGCGGCCGCCTCTGCGCTGGTCTTTCCCGCCGCCCTGTCCCTGGGGCTTTTGGCCCTGCTGCTGTTGACCCAGGCCCTTGCCACCGACCTCTATGCCCTCGTGGTCCGCAGCGACGGCGATGAAAAGGCAGCACTCGCCCCCGTCCTGATCAGCTTTGGCCTTGCCCTCGCGACCTTGCCGATTCTTGTTCTGATCTGGGGCGCGCGGGTGTCCGACCTGACCGAGTTGTGGACCCGGTTCAAGGAAGGCTTTGCGCTAGGCGGCACCCGAATTTCGCCCACCGATTTTCTGCTGTTCGCCATCGTCTTTGCCATCGTCCTGTCGGCCACGCGGCTGTTGCAAGGCACGTTGAAAACGCAGGTCCTGCCGCGCACCGGCATGGATCAGGGCGCGCAGAACGCCATGGTATCGGGCCTTGGCTATGTGGGCATCTTCGTGGCCGCGCTGGCCGCGATCAAGGCCACCGGGATCGACCTGTCGGGTCTGGCCATCGTCGCCGGTGCCCTGTCGGTCGGCATCGGTTTCGGCCTGCAGACCGTTGTGTCGAACTTTGTGTCGGGCATCATCCTGCTGATCGAACGCCCGATTTCCGAAGGTGACTGGATCGAGGTGGGCCCGGTGCAAGGCATCGTGGCGTCAATCTCGGTCCGCTCGACCCGCATCCAGACCTTTGACCGCGCCGACGTGATTGTGCCGAATTCCGATCTGATCTCGGGCCGGGTCACCAACTGGACCCGCTTCAGCATGACCGGTCGCCTGATCGTGCCGGTCTCGGTCCCCTATACCGAGGACAGCCGCAAGGTCGAAGCCCTGCTGCGCGAGATCGCCGAGGCGCAGCAACTGGTCTTGCTGTCGCCGCCGCCGATCATAGCGCTGATGGGCTTCACCGCCGAAGTGATGAATTTTGAGATGCGCATGATCCTGCGCGACGTGAATTTCCTGTTGGCAACCCGCAGCGAGATCAACCACCAGATCGCCCACCGCTTTGCGCAAGAGGGGATCAGGTTCACCAATGCGCATCGCGATTTCGTCAAGCTGCGCGCCGACGAGGCGGCATTGGTGGCGATGAATGCCGCCGAATGGGCCGATCACCAAGCCGCTGTCGCAGCCCTGTGGGCGGACCGCCGCGCCACGTCAGATCAGGAGCCCGACCCGGCATGACCCAGCTTTTGTTCCGTGACGACGCCTATCTGACCGAATGCACCGCCTTGGTAACCGGCCATACCCCCGAGGGTGGCATCGTAGTCGATCAGACGGTGTTTTACGCCACGGGTGGTGGCCAACCCGGCGATTCGGGTCAGATCACCTGGTCGGACGGCAGCATGGCCATCGCCACAGCCGTCAAGGTCGAGGGCGGCGGCATCGCCCTGGTCCCCGCCGAACCTCGCCCAATGCCGCCGCCCGGCACCCAACTGCACATGGTGCTGGACTGGACCCGCCGCCACCGCCTGATGCGCGTGCACACGGCGTTGCACCTGCTGTCCGTGGTCATCCCCCTGCCCGTCACCGGCGGTCAGATCGGGGTGGACCGGGGCCGGCTGGATTTCGACATGCCCGACCCGCCCGACGACGTGTCCGTGATCGAGACGGCAGTGAACCGGTTGATCGACCACGACCTGCCCGTCACCGACACCTGGATCACCGATGCGGAATTGCTGGCCAATCCGGGCCTTGTCAAGACCATGTCCGTCGCACCACCGATGGGTCAGGGCCGGGTCCGGCTGGTGCGGATCGGTCAGATCGATCTGCAACCCTGCGGCGGCACACATGTTGCGCGCACCGGTGAAATCGGTCGGATCGAAATCGGCAGGATCGAGAAAAAGGGCCGGATCAACCGCAGGGTGACCCTTTCGCTTGCCTGAGGTGACGGGTTTGAAACCGCCGCTGTCCCGGCGCAACTGCCGATGACAACGAAACGGCCGTCACCCTGTGATCTGCGCGGGTTTCACCGGTTTGCGGGCAAATCGCCAGCAAGCAGGTCGCCTTGTACATGGCGCAACAATGCCTCTTGCGGTCTCTCGGGCGGCAGTCCGGTGGCCTGAAACAGCCGCCGCAATTCGGGTGCCATCACCGGGGGGTCATCCGGCCCCGGATTGTGCGACAGATGAATGCGCGCCGCCGGGCCCGCCGCCGCCGCGACGATCCGGGCAAATTGTCCCAGATTGCGCGGCTGACCCGACCCGATGTCAAAGACACCCGGTTGCCCCGCCTGCAGCAGGCCCACCAGACATCTGCCGACATGGCCAGTCGAGGCATAGTCGCGCACCAGCTCGGCCGACCGAACCGTTGCCACCTGACCCTGTTTCAGCGCGTCGATCATCGCAGGAATGAAGCGGCGGCGATCCTCGCCCGGTCCGTACAGATGAAACAGCCGCGCCCAGATCAGGTCGCGGCCACACAACGCCTGCAGATCACGGTACAGCTCGGCCTTGGCCTGCCCATAGGGCGTTGCCGGGGCGACAGGCCGGGCTTCATTCCACGGGCCCGGGTCGCGGGCGTCATATTCCGCGCAGGTGCCCACCGCCACAACCTGCCGCCCGCCCGCCGCCCGAAACCGCCGGGTCAGATCGATCGAGGCCGCCTGCCAAACCGCATTGGCCGCCGCAGCCCAAAACACCCCATGCGTGACATCCCACGCACAATGCACCATGCGC
>JBAXXO010000313.1:0-3780 GCA_037127855.1 Alphaproteobacteria bacterium | reverse complement strand
CCGCGCTTTCGCGACGGCGCGCAGGTGCGCTTTACCACCCAGCAGGATACGACCGCCGTCGCCGATGCGCCCTGGGGTCCGATGCGAATCCTCTATCTGCAATACCCATCGGATGCGATCGTGTTCTTTGATCCGGCCAGCCTGTGGCGGATGCCCGATTGGATGCGGCAGCCCCGCGGCCCCGACGTCGCGGCGGGCCTGACCTGGATTCCCGTCGTGACATTCGTGCAACTGCTGACCGATATGATGACCGCGACAACCACCCAGCCCGGCCACGGCCATGTCTACGCCGCCCGGCACTATCTGAATGGCTGGGTCGCACTGACCGACCCGCAAGGCTGGGATGCCGACGGGCTGCAACGGCTGGCGGCATGGTTCGATGAAAAGGGCCTGTGACCCGCCTTGGGCAGTGGTCGGCCGTGTTTCAGGCAGTGGCTGAACCAAAAACGCATGGGCAGGGCGACATGTTGTCGCCCTGCCCATACTGTTTGCAACGGTGCGGACGCTGCCTGCTAAGGGTAGCGTCCGACGATCCGTGGTGCGTCACTAGCAGCCGGCGCGCGATCCGGCCAGACCGCCTGCCGCAGCACCGGCGATGGTCATCGCCGTCTTGCCGGCACCGGCGCCGAACTGGTTGCCTGCCAGCGCGCCCATCGCAACCCCGCCTGCAGTCCCGACAGCGCAGTTGGCATCGGCCTGATTTTGCGTGGTTGGCGGCGTGCAAGCCGTCAAAGCGACCAAGGCACCGGCCGCAACAACAAAAGAAAGACGCATGGATAGTTTTGACATGTTCACGATAATCCTCACTGGTTCGCCGTTGTTGGCCTGCCCGTCGCCACTATTTCCCGAACTTTTGCATTGTGTCAACGGCAGAGTAAACCCGATGACCAAACAGTCGAAACCCTGCATAGTCACGGCAACCGGTACATCTTGGTCGCTGTGGCCCGCGCAGGCCTGCCTGCGTTGTGTCAGCCAGACCGGCCTGCCAACTCTTTCACCCGCAGCGACAGGGCGATATTGGCAATCCCGCTGGATATCAGTTCCACCGCCAGCAGCGCCCCCAGAACCGTCGCCGCCGAATAGGGGAAGTTCGAAAAGATCATGCCCGCCAGCACCACCGACACCGCACCCGACAGCAGCAGGGCCCAGAAATAGGGGGTCTGCCTTGCAGCAAAGGCCAGGATGATCTTGGTGACGCCGGATACAGCGAACAGAATGCCCACCAGCCATGTCAGAGTCATCATGCCGGCCAGCGGGTTCTTCATCAGTGAAGCCCCCATCAGCAGGAACACGACACCCAGCAGCAGCGACCACAGCTTGGCCTTCCAGCCTTCGGCAAGAAAAGTCCCGATAACCTCTGTCGCGCCCAACGCAATAAAGCCCCACGCCGTCATCACCAGCGCGGTAATCGTCGCGGCCAACGGGTTGGCCAAGGCCAGAACCCCGGCCACCAACGCGATCACACCTGCGATCATCAACCAAACCCAGCTTTTCATGACACCCTCATTTTCCATTTCTAAACCTATCGTTAACGGAACCCCCCTTGAATCGCAAGACAGGATTGCCCTTATGAAACCCACGACACATCGATCGCAGGATTGATGGCACACAGATTGATTGCTCTGCCGTGGCAAGCTACACTCACGGTAAAACTTCCCGAATTGGAGCTTTCTGACATGATGAAACTGGCCACATGGATCGTCACCGCGATCGTCGCCAACGCCGTGGGACTGTTGCTCGCCGCCCTGCTGCTCGATGGGTTCCGCATCGACCTGTGGTCGTTTGTGATCGTGCTGCTGGTCTTTACCGTCATCATGCTGGTGACCGCCCCGCTGTTGGCCAAGATCACCGATTCCAGCCTGCCGCAGATCAAAGGCGGCATAGCCCTGGTTTCGGTGTTTGTCGGCCTGAAGGCGACCGACCTGCTGATGGACGGGTTCCAGATCGGTATCCTTGCCAACTGGTTGGCGGCAACCTTGCTGGTCTGGTTGGGCAGCCTGACCGCCGAAATCATATTGCCGCATGTGTTCAAGGCCGTCGCACCCGCCGCACCGCCGACACCCTGATCCGCCCCGCCGGACGACGGTCACCCCGATACACCACCCGGCCCGGATCTCCTTTGGCCCCAAATCCGGCCACATTATGGAAAGCCTGCCATGCTCCGATCCGCCGCGCTCGCCCTGATCCTCCTATCGCCTGCCGTCGCGCAGGCCGAGGCGACGCGCACCGTCGCTGGCACACTCAACTACCTGCAACGCATTGCACTCGCTCCCGGGGCCGTGGTGACCGTTCAGGCGCTTGGTCTGCGCGACGTCGTTCTGGGGCAGACCAGTTTTGCGACGCAGGGCGCGCAGGTCCCGCTGCCGTTTTCGCTGACCCTGCCCGCAGGTCCGGCAGCCACCGTGATGGCCGCCATCCGGATCGACGGTGACATCCCCGCCTTCGCCGGCAGCGCGGCCCTGCCCGCAGGCAGCCTTGACGCCGACCTGGGCGAATTGCGCCTGACCCCCGACGCCGTGACGCCGCCGCCCGCCCCCTACCGCGCGTCGGGAAACGAGCCGGGCTGGGTGTTGACCGCCACGGATCAGTCCTATGAATTTACGGTGATGGGCCAGGAACCCGTGCGCGGCACTTTGCCCGCCGCCACATGGCAAGACGGTGCGGCGGTCTGGCAGATGGAGGGTAGTGGCCTGACCGTGCGCATGACCGCGGCAACCTGCCGTGACAACATGACCGGCATGCCCCATCCCGAACGCGTGACAGTTGAGACCGCCGATGGTCCGCGCAGCGGTTGCGGCGGCGATCCCGTGACGCTGCTGACCGGCGGCGCATGGGTTGTCGAGGATGTCGGCGGCCGCGGCATCCCGGACAATGCCCATGTCACCATGACCTTTGACCCCAACGGCTCGGTCTATGGTGCAGCCGGCTGCAACCGTTATAACGGTGCCTTCAATCTGACGGGCGAGAAGTTCGGCTTCGGCCCGGCGGCGGCCACTAGAATGGCCTGCGCCGCGGCCTTGATGAACCTCGAAAGCGCCTTCTTTCAGGCCATGGCATCGGTGACCCGCTTTGATATCGCCGAAACCGGGGCGCTGATCCTGTATGCAGCCGATGGCAAGCCAGTCCTGCGGGCGTTCAAATCCTGACACCACAGAACTGGCCCTGCAAAGGCCGGCACGCCTGACCCCATAAGGGTGGTCAATCAGGATGACCGACATGAAATCTGCCCTTACCGGCCGCCATGGCGTGGTGCGGATCGTCGCGGATCAGCGGATATCCGGCCAAGTTGGGGCAGAAAGCTGCAAGCCCTGTCTCAACCCCCTCATCCAGTACGACCTTCAGGCGCTGAACGGCGAGGTTCTACCGGCCCGGCACGGGCGCCCACCTGAACCTTCAGGCCACCAAACGTCCCCCCATGCCCAAGGACGCTGCGCGCTGAACCATGCCGCCCCGGAATACGACAACACACCACAGTCCGGCCACGTTGCAAAACTGACACATGGTCCCCCTATTTCCGCCGCGCGGCCACGGTCAGCCCAAACGCGGCCAGCGTCATCGCGACGGCAAAGACGGCATAGGTGGCAAAGCCAGTTTTCAGCCCCCAACCCTGCGCCAAGGCCGACATCAGGAACGGAAACAGAAACGCCCCGATCCCACCGCCCGTCGCGGCAAATCCGATGGCCTGGCTTTGGTCTTTGGGAAAGCAGTTGCCCAGCAAGGTGATGACCACCGGATAAAAGATTGACGATCCCAACCCCGCCAGAAACACCAGCCCCATCT
>JBAXXO010000312.1:0-3797 GCA_037127855.1 Alphaproteobacteria bacterium | reverse complement strand
GCTGTCCGCGTGTTTGCCTCGCCCTTGGCGCGCCGGATTGCGGCGGAAAAGGGGCTGGACCTGAGCTTGATCGCAGGCTCGGGCCCGCATGGCCGAATCGTGCGGGCAGATTTGGATAACGTGCGACCGGCTGCCGCGGCCGTTGTGGCACCGGCAGTACCGGCTGGCGCAAAGGCGGCGTTCCCCACCGGCCTGTCGGCGGAAACCGTGATCAAGATGTACGCAGACCGCGCCTATGTCGAAATGCCATTGGACGGCATGCGCCGGACCATCGCTGCGCGTCTGACCGAAGCGAAACAGACGATCCCGCATTTCTATCTGCGCCGTGACATCCGACTGGACGCGCTTATGACGTTCCGCGAACAGTTGAACAGGGGGCTGGAGGCACGCGGCGTCAAACTGTCCGTCAACGATTTCATCATCAAGGCCTGCGCGCTGGCTTTGCAGATGGTGCCCGATGCCAATGCGGTTTGGGCGGGTGACCGTATCTTGAAGCTGAAACCATCGGATGTGTCGGTTGCAGTGGCGATCGAAGGCGGCTTGTTCACGCCGGTCCTGCGCGATGCAGACACCAAGACATTGTCGGTTTTGTCATTGGAGATGAAAGACCTGGCTGCAAGAGCCAAAGCCCGAAAACTGGCGCCGCATGAGTACCAAGGTGGCAGTTTCTCGATCTCGAATCTGGGAATGATGGGGATCGACAGCTTTGATGCCGTGATCAATCCGCCACAGGGTGCCATCCTGGCCGTTGGTGCCGGGGTCAAGAAACCCGTTGTGATGCAAGATGGCAGTGTTGGGGTGGCGACCGTCCTATCGGTGACACTGTCGGTGGATCACCGTGTCATCGACGGCGCCCTTGGAGCCGAGTTCTTGAAAGTCGTTGTCGATCTGCTTGAAAACCCGATTGCCATGCTTGCATGACCAAGGTCAGACAACGCTGGCAGGCAAACCTGCCGGCGTTGTGGTCAGATTTCGCCGTTGATCAATTGGTCCATCGTCACGGATGGCTGCGAACACCCTGCCTCACCCACGACCTTGGCCGGAACGCCGGCGACCGTCTTGTTATGTGGAACATCGTGCAAGACGACCGAACCAGCCGCAATGCGACTGCAATAGCCGACGGTGATGTTGCCCAGCACTTTGGCGCCTGCCCCGATCAGAACCCCGTCTCCGATTTTCGGGTGGCGGTCACCATCCTCTTTGCCAGTGCCGCCCAAGGTGACGGAGTGCAACATGGACACATTGTCACCGACCACAGCCGTCTCGCCAATCACGATCGAGTGGGCATGATCGATCATGATCCCCTTTCCAATCCTGGCCGCCGGATGAATGTCGACACCAAACACTTCTGAAACCCGCATCTGGACGAAATAGGCCAGATCCCGACGCTTGTTCTGCCAAAGCCAATGACCGATCCGGTAGGCCTGGACCGCCTGGAAACCCTTGAAATACAACAAGGGCTGAATAAAGCGATGGCAAGCCGGGTCACGGTCGTAGACGGCCATGATATCCGCCCTGGCACACCGGCCAAGCGCGGGGTCCGACGCCAAAGCCTCATCGCCGATTTCTCGCAGGATTTGCTCGCTCATCTCGGAGGAGGCGAGTTTCATGGAAAACCGATAGGCGAGTGCCCTTTCCAGCGTCGGGTGATGCAAAAGGCTTGAATGGATCAGTCCGCCAAGAAGCGGCTCTGACAAAACCGCCTCTGTCGCCTCTTCGCGAACACGTTGCCAAACCGGGTCCATCGAGGCAACCTTCGATCTTTGCTCTGCCATGTTTCGCTCTCCAACGTTACCGCGCAAATGTATCATGCCGCGCGACGAAGGGAAACGTGGCAAAACGACTGTCATCTTGGACGGAAAGGGCCATGCCGGATCGTGTCAACAACTTTGAGCCGGTGGGTTCTTGAATTCATACGCTTTGTCACACAAGATGCGCGCAACGCTGGGCAAGACCACGCAACGCGCGCGAGCCGCGCCATTGTCTGTGCATGGGCGCAGGCACAAGACCCGGAACGCAGGTCAGGCACGATACACAACTGGCAACCGACCGGACCCGTCTGGATCAATCGCGAAAACAGAATAGGCGAGCCTGAAATCAAAGACGCTACATGCAATCGGCGGACAACACCTTTGACAACCACCGCAATCGCCGGGGCAATGCACGTCCCACCACCACCCGTGGGGTCTGGACGTTGCGCATCTGCCCGGGCTGAAAAGCCGGGACCGGACGGCCCACCCGCCGCGCTTGGGCGTCCATCGCAAGCCAGTGCCGGGCCGGCCGCCGGTGGGTCTGGCGTGTCGCCTGCGTCAGGGCGCGGGTCACCAGCCCATGCAAGATCACCTTCCGTGGTGTCTCGGGCAGGGCCAGATCGGCCAGTCGGTGCCCGACCACGCCGATGTCGGCCAGCAGCGCTGTCAAGTCAGGGCCGGACGCGGGATTGCATAACCCGCCAGCACCAGGGCCTCGTTCACCCGGGCCTCGTTCACCACGGCATCGACGGCCATGGAATAGATCTCGGGGGCAAAGCGGCAAAGGCCGGGCCATAGGTGATCATGGTGCCCGCCATGCGCGCCCGCTGCCCCGCGCCGTCGCGCTGGTCGCACCACAGCGACAGGGCGGCCATCGCGGGGTCGGTTTCCACCAAGCCATAGACAAGGGCCGTCAACCCATGCACCGATCCCGGACGGATCGGCATCCGACTGCGCGGCCCCGCTGCGATCATGTCGGTCACCTGCACGGTCGCGGCAATCTCGTTGGCGATCAGGATGAACTCGGCCACCACCGCCTCGCCCCGCGTGGCTGCGATTCTGGTTGGCCAGTTGCTGCACGATCTTGGTCTTGCCGGTGCCGGGGCGGCCATGCAGCCTGCACGACACCCGCATGACGCCCGACGCCTGTGCCGGCCAGCCCGCCCGCAACACCTCGAGCCCCGCGCCGGTCGAGATCGGAACCGTGCTCGCCACCATATCTTCCCTTGGGGCCCGACCGATCCTGGTGCCCATGAGGCGGAATTGGGAACCCCCAATTATCGCATGATGGAGCCCAGAGACGCCTTGTACATTGCTCAAACCTGTAGCCCGCACGCCTCCATAATGCAGACGTGATCAGTTCATTTGCATGGGCCGAACCGCTTACCCTTCCCTGCGGCACCCGATTTGGCTATGATAGAAGCGATGTGGGGCCCGCAGACCGGGCAAAGGCCAAGCGCGGCAGCAGACTGCGCATGTTCAAGGGGCAAGACATGGCGAGAATGACATTGAAGACATGGGTTGGCCTCGGCCTTGTGGTCGGACTGCTGGCAGGTTGCGAACCCGGCACCAGCAGCGACACAGTGACCACCGAACCACTTGCGGATGGCGGCGCGGCCCCCAATGCGGCAGCCACAGAGACGGCGGCAAAGGATGACACCGCCAAAGGTGCTGCGACCAAGGGTGCTGCGGCCACCGTTGCGGCAGCACCGGTTGCCGCGATCAACGCCACGGTGACAGCGCCCGTGGCCCCCGCAACCACGGTCCGGCTGGTGGACAAGGATGTCGAGGCCCCGCAAGACTTTCAGGTGACCGACAAGGCGCTTTGGGATGGTCGGCCCTCGCTGGGCGGTGTCTGGGTTGCCGCCACCAGCGTCAAGGATCCGATGCGCGTCATCATGCGCAACCCGACCAACGGCAAGTTCGTCATCGGCGCGCTGTTCCGGCGCGAGGCGGAAAATCCCGGCCCCAGATTGCAGATCTCGTCGGATGCCGCAGATGCACTGGGTCTGGTCGCGGGCCAGCCTGCGACGCTGAACGTCACAG
>JBAXXO010000311.1:0-3823 GCA_037127855.1 Alphaproteobacteria bacterium | reverse complement strand
GAGCAGGTCAAGCCAGGCCGAGAACAGGGTGGATTTGCCCGCCTCGTTCGGGCCGAAGATGACGTGCAGGTCAGGGGCGCCAGGGGCCGGGGCGGGAAAGTCAAGGCGCGCCTCGGTGAAGTGGCCATAGCGGGTCAGGTCGAGTTGGTCGAGGCGCATCAGGGGGCCTCGCCCAAGGTCAGGCGGGGCAACAGTTGGGCTGTACCCTCGGCCAGAAGGGCGGCGCAGGCGGTGTGCAGGGTGGCCGGGTCATCGCCCAGCAGATGACGCAGGTCGGGCGGCAGGTCATGCAACAGGTCGCGGGCAAGGTCGGTCAAGGTCGCCATGAGGGCGGGGTCGGCGGCGGGATCCGCGGTAATCAAGGCAACCAGATCGGCCGGCAGGCGGGTTTGCAGGGCACCGACGTCGGTGGTGCGGTTTTCCAACTTGTCGATCCACAGACCCGGATGCGCCTCGGCGGTGGCGATGGCTTCTTGCTGCAACTGATCCAGATCGCGGGCGATGCGGAAGGCCAGCGGTGTCGGGCCGGACAGGTTCGGGCGCAAGACAAGGTGATCTTCACGACGCGCTGCGCTGCCGACGCTGCGCAGTGCAGCGGTCACGGCGTCCACGACCTGACCCCAATCGGCCATATTGGTCAGGTCGATATCGAGACGGTCAAAGCGCAGGGCGGCGACCGAGTGCTGTTGCACCGTCAGGCGACCATCGTCATGCAGGGTGCCAAGGGTGACCGAGACGGCCCCCGCCTCGCCGATATCGCGGCCCTGCGGGATGCCGGGCATCACCACCATGGACTGACCTTGATACAGCGCCGCCTTGTGAATGTGGCCAAGCGCCCAGTACTGATAGCCATGCCCATCAAGATCGGCGATGCGGCAGGGCGCATAGACATCATGGGCAAGGCTGCCGTTCAGGCTGGTATGCATCATTCCGATGTTGAACGCGCCGGTCTGGGCGGCAGGATAGCGGGGCAGCAGACTTTCGGGCACCGCCCCTTCGGCAAAAGACATGCCGTGAACGGCGATGCTGTGGCCGGACAGTTCGAACCGTTCGGTGCCGGGTTTGGTGCCAAAGATGTGGCACAGCGGCGGCGGCTCCAACTCGCGGCTGACCTTGGAGGCGGCGTCGTGGTTGCCGCGCAGCACAAAACTGCGGATGCCGGCCTGTGACAGCCGGGTCAGTTCCTGTTTCAAAAAGCGCGGGGTCTTGGCCGAAGTTTGCGACCCATCCCATAGGTCGCCCACAATCAGCAGGGCATCCACCGCCTCGGTCAGACACAGGTCGATGATGCGGGTCAGGGCGGTACGACTGGCCACGCCGACCTGATCGGCAAGTGCGGGGTCGCGCAGGGCCAGCGACACCAAAGGCGAGTCCAGATGCAGATCGGCGGTATGAACGAAACGGAACGTCAACTGTCTGCACCCCGTGCCACGACCGGAAAGCCGTTGAATGCTGGCAGGGCAACGGGCGAAAGGCAAGCCTTTCGCGGGAAGAAGAGGGCCAAAGCGAATGGAACCGCTAACGGCGGTTTGGGTGGCCCTGCCGCGTATCAGGACAGTCGGTTTGTGAATGTCACGCCTGAGTCTTGAGGTTCAAGGATTTGTAAAGGCGGTGCAATCCTGAAGACAGCCGCCCCAACTGCACGTGTTAGACTGCCTCGCGGCCCAAGCCGTTCAGCAAAGCCATATCCTCGGGGGATAGGACCAGCCGCGCCCCTTTGGCCAGGGACTGAACCTGTGCGACCGTGGTGGCAGAGGCGATGGGGGCGGTGATGCCGGGCTGTGCCACGATCCAGGCTATGGCAATCTCGGCAAGGGTGGCCCCGCTGCGGGCCGCCACGGTGTCCATCGCGGCCAAGATCGCCAGACCGCGCGGGTTCAGATAGCGGTTCATGCCCGAACCGCGCGGACTTTTGCCAAAATCGGTCGCGGACCGGTATTTGCCGGTCAGAAACCCCGCGGCCAGCCCGTAATAGGGGATGGCCCCCATGCCGGCCGCAACCACCATATCCTGCACCGCGCCTTCATAGGCGGTGCGTGCGTAAAGATTGTATTCGTTCTGCACGGTCTGATAGCGCGGCAGACCCCTGGTGGCCGACAGGGACAAGGCCTTGCCCAGCAGGGCGGCGTCATAGTTCGAACAGCCGATGGCACGAACCTTGCCGGCCTTGATCAAAGTGTCATAGGCCCCCAACGTTTCCTCCTCGGGGGTGGCGGGGTCGGGCCAGTGGGTCTGGTAAAGGTCGATCACATCGGTTTGCAGCCGGGTCAGGCTGTCTTCAACCGCCTTGACGATCCAACTGGCGCGCAGATCGCGGCGGCCCTGCCCCATATCGCTGCCGACCTTGGTGGCCAGCATGATTTGCGCGCGGTTGCCGCGCGCCTTGATCCAGCGCCCGATGATACGCTCGCTCTCGCTGTCATTGCCGGGAACCCAGCGGGAATAGACATCGGCGGTGTCGATGGCGGTAAAGCCCTCGGCCACAAAGGCGTCGAGCACGGCAAAGGAGGTCGGCTGATCCGCCGTCCAACCCATGACATTGGTGCCCAACATCAGGGGTTCAATGGTAAGACCGGACTGGCCAAGGGGGCGTTTGGTCATGATGATCCTTTTGGATGGAATAGGCGCAGATCACCACGATCGCCGCGCCATGTCGATAGCGAACTGGGTCGATAGGGATCTGGGTCGATAGGGATATGGGTCGATAGGGATGTGTTGGGGCGCGATGCAGGGATTGGGCCCTTGTCATGCGGACGGGCATCGGACAGGGTGCGGCCATGGCTGGACTTCGCCCCTCTCGATTGGTGCCGCTGATCGTTGCGGTGGCTTTGCTGATGGAAAACCTGGATGCGTCCGTGCTGTCGACCGCCCTGCCCGATATCGCGCGGGATTTCGGGTCGGACCCCATTCATCTGAAGCTGGTTTTGACGACCTATCTGCTGGCTTTGGCGGTGTTCATTCCAGCCTCGGGTTGGGTGGCGGACAAGGTGGGGGCCAAGGTGGTCTTTCGCTGGGCAATCGTGGTGTTCGCGGCGGGGTCGATTGCCTGCGGGTTAAGCCAAGGGTTGCTGGAACTGGTGCTGGCGCGTGTGTTGCAGGGCATCGGCGGGGCGATGATGGTGCCGGTGGGGCGGTTGATTCTGCTGCGCGCCGTGCCGCGCGAGGGGTTGGTCGAGGCCATGGCCTGGCTGACGGTGCCGGCGCTGATCGGGCCGGTGCTGGGGCCGCCGCTGGGCGGGTACATCACGACCTATTGGGATTGGCGCTGGATCTTCTGGATCAACATTCCGCTGGCCGTGCTGGACGTGGTGCTGGTCACATGGCTGATCCCCAACATCCGCGAGGAACGGGTGCGGCCGTTTGACGGCGTGGGATTTTTGTTGATCGGGCCGGGTCTGGCCGCGTTTTTGACGGGCGTGACGCTGGCAGGGCTGTCGCTGGCCACACCGCTGCAGGTGGCGGCGATCACGGGGGCGGGTCTGGCATTGATCGGGGTCTATATGCGCCATGCCGGACGGGTGACGAACCCGATCCTCGATCTGAGCTTGCTGCGGCTGGCAACGTTTCGCATCGCGGTGACGGGGGGGCTGTTGTTCCGGATCTCGGTCGGCGCGCTGCCGTTCTTGCTGCCGTTGATGCTGCAACTGGGCTTTGGCATGACGGCGTTTCAGTCGGGCAGTCTGACCTTTGTGTCGGGCATGGGGGCGATGATCATGAAGTTTGCCGCACAGCCCTTGCTGCGGCGGTTCGGGTTTCGCGGCGTTCTGACGGGCAATGCGCTGATCGCGGCGGTGCTGCTGGCGGGACCGGGGGCGTTCACGCC
>JBAXXO010000310.1:0-3823 GCA_037127855.1 Alphaproteobacteria bacterium | reverse complement strand
GGCTTTGGCGAGCGCGCGGCAGGTCGAGGATACGGCGCTGGTTGATCTGATCGGCAAGCTGGGCGCAAGACTGGGGACCGAGGCGGTGACGCGGCTGCATCCGGGGGAAAGCCATATTCCGGAAAAGGCGGTGCAGGTTCTGTCCGCCGCCTGGTCGGACCCGCATCCCGCCCCTTGGCCCGAGGCGCGCGCCCCGCGCCCGCTGGTGATATGGCGCCCCGAACCCGTGATGGCCCCCGAGGCCGACCCGACCCCCCCGGCCAGCTTTCGCTGGCGCCGGCGGGATTTGGTGACGCGGGTCGCGGTCGGGCCGGAACGGATCACGCCGGAATGGTGGCTTGACGATCCCGACTGGCGATCCGGTCCCCGCGACTACTGGCGCATCGAGGTCGAGGGTGGTGAGAGGCTGTGGCTGTATTTCGCCCATGGTGGCGAGATGTCGGGGGGCTGGTTCTGTCAGGGCAGTTTTGCGTGACGGGTGGGGCTCCTACGCGTGTAAGGAGGTATCAGAATTGGAAACACATGTTTAAGTTCTTGCATGCTTGCGGAGGCATTTGGACATGTGGATTTGGCGTGTTCGGGACACAGGACGAACACGCCCCTGCGTCACGGCGCGGTGACTGACGCGATGTATTCATGAACCTTCGACGTCGCTTGCCAAGTCAGGACCTGGACAAAACCGAATTCTTGCACATCCGTCGTTGCAAGGGGTCATTCACCCGCGCCTGAACGGGCGCAAAGCAGCACGCCCCGACGACAGCCGTACAGAACTTCCCGCGCGCGTCCGACCAGCCTTGCAGTCCGGCCACCGTCCGCCCGCTTTGTCACCCCAATCCGGGCCTTGCCGCACGAGCATCCACGACATGCGCCCCCAAGCGCCCTTTTCGTAACCCGTCGTCCGTGATAGCTCTGTCTGATGAACCCTATTCCGACCAAAGAGCAGATCCGCCAGTGGATCATTGAGAACCCAAGCCTGTCGTCCAAGCGCGACATTGCCAAGGCCTTTGGCGTCACGGGTGATGCGCGCATCGACCTGAAGCGCATGCTGCGCGAGTTGGAGGGCGAGGGGCTGGTCGAGAAGACTGCCAAGACCTACCGGCAGCCGGGCGAGTTGCCGCCTGTCGCTGTGCTGGAGGTTCTGGCGCCGGACAGCCACGGCGATCTGTTTGCGCGGGCCTTGGAAGAGGGTGTGGACAGCGGCGTGCGCATTCTGATCCAGCCGCAAAAGGGTGATCCGGCCTTGGGTGCGGGCAACCGGATACTGGCACGCCTGACCAAAGTGGCCGCGCAGGACCATGGATATGAGGCGCGACTGATTCGGGCCTTGGGCGTCAATCCGCTGAAAGTGCTGGGAATTTTCAGAGCTGGCTCGGAAGGGGGACGCATCGTTCCGATCGACAAGGGCAATGACAAGGAATGGCGCGTGGCGCGCGATTTCACCCTTGGTGCGAAAGACGGCGAGTTGGTAGAGGGCGAGTTGGTCGGCAAGCGACACATGGGCTTGCCGCAGGCGCGCATCACGGCGCGGCTGGGCGATCCGTCCGGGGCGCGGGCGGTCAGTCTGATTGCGATCCATCAGCATGGCATCCCCGATCAGTTCCCGGATGCGGCGGTGGCAGAGGCGGACCGGGGGGTCGTGGCACCCTTGGGCAAGCGCGAAGATTTGCGCAGCCTTGATCTGGTGACCATCGACCCGGTGGATGCACGCGACCGGGATGATGCGATCTACGCCATGGCCGACAGCGACCCCAGCAATCCTGGCGGTCATGTGCTGTGGGTGGCGATTGCGGATGTGGCGCATTATGTAACGCCCGGCTCGGCGCTGGACCGCGAGGCGCGCAAGCGGGGAAATTCGAGCTATTTTCCCGACCGGGTGGTACCGATGCTGCCGGACGTGCTGTCGGGCGATCTGTGTTCGTTGCACGAGAATGTGGACCGGGCCTGCATGGCGGTGCGCATGGTGATCAACGCCCAAGGCGTCAAGATCGGCCACCGTTTTGCGCGGGGATTGATGCGGTCGCGCGCGTCGCTGAACTATGGCCAGGTTCAGGGGGCGATGGATGGGTTCGAGGATGCGGCAACGGCGCCGTTGATGCCGTTGATCCGGGCGCTCTATGCTGCCTATGAGACGCTTAAACTGGCGCGGTCGGTGCGACAGCCGCTCGACCTCGACCTGCCAGAGCGCAAGATCATCTTGTCGGACGAGGGCAAGGTGACCTCGGTCGCGTTTGCCGAACGGTTCGAGGCACATCGTCTGATCGAGGAATACATGGTGCTGGCGAACGTGGCCGCCGCCGAAGAGTTGGTGCGGCTGAAGCAGCCCCTGTTGTTCCGCGTACACGAGGAGCCGTCGGTCGAAAAGATGGACGCGCTGCGCGAGGTGGCGCAGGCCGCCGGGTTCGTCCTGGCCAAGGGGCAGGTGCTGCACACCGGGCAGTTGAACCGGCTGCTGGCGCAGGCGCAGGATACCGAGTTTGACGAGTTGATGAACATCTCGACCCTTCGGTCGATGACCCAGGCCTATTACAACCCGGCAAACTTTGGCCATTTCGGTCTGGCCCTGCAGAATTATGCGCATTTCACCAGCCCGATCCGGCGGTATTCGGACCTTATCGTGCACCGTGCCCTGATCGCCGCCCATGGCTGGGGGGCGGATGGTGCGGTCAATGACGGATTGTCGGCCTGGGATATCGAGAATCTGGACGAGACGGCAAAGATCATCTCGGACACCGAGCGCCGGTCGATGATGGCCGAGCGCGATACGTCCGACCGCTATCTGGCGGCCTATCTGGCCGAGCGGGTGGGGGCCGAGTTTACCGGGCGGATATCCGGGGTGCAAAGGTTTGGGCTGTTTGTGAAGCTGGACGAGACGGGGGCGGATGGTCTGGTGCCGATCCGGGCGGTCGGGCGCGAGTATTTTCACTATGACGCAGAGACGCAGACCCTTGTCGGCGCGGATACGGGTCAGGTCATCGGCATCGGGCAGCGGGTACTTGTGCGGCTGGCCGAGGCGACGCCGTTGACGGGGGGGCTGACGCTGGACCTGTTGTCGATTGACGGGGCAACGCTGCGGACCGGGCGGCCTGTGGGCAAGGCCGGTGGCGGCAAGGCGGGCAACTATGCGCCGCGCAGGCCTGCGCAAGACAAGGCGCGTCAAGACGGGGTCAAGCGGCGGGTGATCCGCAAGCGGAAATAGTGGCTTGCCGGAGGGAGGCTGTGAGATGCGGGCCGTGGGGATCTTGGGTGCCATGGTGCTTGCGGCGGGGTTAAGTCTGGTGGCGCCGGTTTGGGGGCAGGAAATGACGGTACAAAACCCGACCGAGCAGGGTTTGCGGGCATGGTTGGCGGGGTTTGCCCTGCGTGCACGGGCGGCTGGCATCAATCAGGAGCTGCTGGACCGCAGCTTGTCCGGGATCAGCTTTCGCCCTGATGTGGTCGAGCGGGATCGCCGGCAGGATGAGTTTACCAAGACGATCTGGGATTATCTGGACAAGGCGGTCTCTGCGGATCGGATCGTTGCCGGGCAGAAGGCGGCACGCAAGTATCAAGCTGTGCTGGATCAGATCGAGGCGCGCTACCATGTCGACCGCGGCGTCGTGCTGGCGATCTGGGGGTTGGAAAGTGCCTATGGTGCGGTGCGAGGCAACATTCCGGTGCTGGATGCGCTGGCCACGCTGTCTTATGACGCGCGGCGGGGCGAGTATTTCGAGGGGGAATTGCTGGCGGCGCTGCAGATATTGCAGACCGGGGATGTGATGCCTGCGGATTTCGTGGGGTCTTGGGCGGGGGCATCGGGGCATACGCAATTCATGCCGTCTTCGGT
>JBAXXO010000309.1:0-3824 GCA_037127855.1 Alphaproteobacteria bacterium | reverse complement strand
CCTGTCGGGCCTGTCCTCGGTTCCAGCGCTGTCGAGCGCTGCGGTGCGGGCGCTGACCGGCCCAGAGATGCCTCAGGTCATCGACGTGGCCATCCTGCCCGGCAATCGCAGCCCGCGTGGCCTTTCGGTGATGGAGTCGATTCTGTCGCAGGCCGGGCGGTCCTTTCCGGTGTGGCGTGGGGGCCGTTGGCAAAGCGCAAGGGGTTGGTCGGACCCGCGTGTCTACGCTTTGCCCGGCGGACTGACCCGGCAAGCCTGGCAGATCGAGGTGCCGGACGTTGCTCTTTTCCCTGAGCATTTCGGCGCAGAAAGGGTAGAGTTCCGCGCCGGGTTGGAGCTTGCGGTGATGCGTTATGGCCTCGCCGCTTTTGCCCTGCTGCGCCGCCGCTTTCCCATTCCGATCAGCGGACCAGTCCTGCGCGCCTTTAAACTGGCGGCGGATCTCTTGGCGCCCTTCGGCAGCGGGCGTGGTGGAATGTCGGTCACGGTGATCACCAAGGGAGAGCAGTGCCAATGGCGGCTTCTGGCTGAAGAGGGCGACGGCCCCTTCATCCCCGCCATCGCCACCCGCGCGCTGCTGCGTCGTCCGATCCTGCCCATCGGCGCGGGTCCTGCGGTCGAAGCCGTAACTTTGGCTGAGGCCGAAGCTGCCATGGCAGACCTGCGCGTCAAGACCGACCGCCTGACAACGCCGCAGGTCCCTCTCTTCCCCCGCGTCCTCGGCCCTGCTTTCGCCAGCCTGCCCGAACCGATACGGGCCACCCACCTGACGGCCGATATCAGCCACTGGCTGGGCCGCGCCTCGGTCACACGCGGCCGGGATTAGTAGAGCCGCCTGCTGGGCCGCCTGTTCGGTTTCCCGCAAAAGGCTCCGGATGTCGCCGTTGAAGTCCGCAAGACTGTCACCCGAAAGGGCGAAACTTGGGAGCGACGCTTCGGCAACAGTGTCTTACGGTCCCAACTGGCTGCAAGTACCCAAGGCATGACCGAAAGCTTCGGCCCCTTCACCTTCCATATGGAATTGCGGGTCGAAGACAACTCGCTGCACTTCCCTGTCAAATCCGGGCGGCTCGGCCCCCTGCCCCTGCCACGTTACCTGCTCCCAATCTTCATCGCGCGGGAACATGTGGAGGAGGGTCAATTCCGCTTTGACGTCAAGCTAATCGCCCCGATAACTGGGGGGCTACTGGTACATTACCGGGGTTCCCTCGCGCCGGTCATCTGATGGCCCTTCGTGACCGGTCGAACATGATCGATGTCGCAAAGCGGCGTTCACCGCCACTGACGTCACGACCGTTCTGAACGAGGACGGCCCGCACCTGCTATTGCAAGCCTTGGATGCGAACGACCGCATGCGGTTCCAGGCACTGCATGCCGTTGCTGCGGGACAACCGGATCGATTTGGCCTGCAGAAAGGTTCCTGATCGTCTGAAATCAGCGACTTTCCTCGCCAAGCTGAAGTGCGGTCGTCGTCCCGATGACCTTGAAGTCGCACGGGAGTCTCATCTCACGATGCTCGGGTTTTGGTGCCATCGCTTTCAGTCGCCGACGTCTGGCAGGCAAGATTTGGCCAAGCCAATCAGCGGCGGCATCTTGTGAGAGTTCGCAGCCAAGGTGGCCGCAAAATCAGGCAAAGCGGTGTGTGTGGGGGTGATGGTCAGAGCTAGGTGTTGCGCGGGCCATTGCGTTCCGAAACCCTGCGTCAATTCCCAGTCATTCCCAAATTCGGCACGAGCTCAAAAGCGAACAGGCGAGGCACCACCCGTGTTGATTCAAACCAAGCTGCGCGTCCCTGCGTCCGGGAGCTCGGTTGTGCTGCGTCCAGAGTTGATGCGGCAGATCGACCATGTCACAGATCGCAAGTTGGCGATTGTTTCGGCGCCAACCGGCTTTGGCAAATCGACCTTGCTGACCCAGTGGGCGATCGCTCGGCAAGCGGGGGGGAGCGCGGTCGCCTGGTTCTCGGCAGATGCGCAAGACCACGAGATCGGGCGCTTTCTTTTGTACATGGTGGCCGCCCTGCAACGGGCCGACCCGATCTGTGGCACCGATCTTCAGGGACTGATCGGGTCCAGCCCGACGCTGCCGATCGACACGATCCTATTGACGCTCGTCAATGCTTTGAACCAGACGGACGCGCCCCTGTTCTTGGTGATTGACGATCTTCACCATCTCAAAGCCCCCGAAATCACGCGCTTTATGGAGGGGCTCCAGGCTTATGCGACTGAACGGTTCCACCTTGTACTTTGCACCCGCAATCAGGTGGGCTTTCAACTGGCCAGGCTGCGGGCGCGAGGCCAGTTGGTACGGCTGGACGAAACGCAATTGCGGTTTTCACTGGATCAGACCGAAAGCTACATGAACAGCAGTCAGACGCCGGCGCTGTCGAAGTCCGAGATCTTGACGCTGCACCACCGGACCGAAGGCTGGATCGCGGGTCTGCATCTGGCCTCGCTGTCCTTGCGCGATGGCAAGGACAAGGCGGGGTTCTTGAACCGCTTTTCGGGTGCGGCCTGGGATATCGCTGATTCTCTGGTGCAAGAGGTGCTAAGCCGCCAGCCTGCCGAAGTGCTGGATTTCCTGCTGTGCACAGCCATTCTGGAGCGGTTCTCAGTACCCCTGGCCGATGCGGTTTCAGGGTCGCGCAATGCGGCTGAACGGATACGGCAGATCGGGGCGGCAAACCTGTTCCTGATTGCCTTGGATCAGGACCGGACGTGGTTTCGCTATCATGCCCTTTTTGCCGACCTGCTTCGTGGCATCCTTCAGCGCGAAAATCCGGTCAGGCTGGCGCGGCTACATCTGCGGGCAGCGCAATGGCTTTCGGGCGCGGGTCTCACGGCGGATGCGGTGCAGCATGCCCTTTCGGCGGGGGATGGCGACATGGCGGCCGGTCTGGTCGAGGCCTGCTGTATGCCGCTCATCCGTAACAGTAACATCACGCAGGTGCGCGACTGGCTGCGGCGACTGCCAGCCGAGATCACCGCCGGGCGCCCCCGGTTGCAATTGGCACAGGTCTGGATCGACTTCCAATCCAGTCAGCCCCTTGCAGGCGCCCGCATTTTGCGTCGCGTGCGCGACGAACCGGGTCGCAGGTCTTCGGCCGGGCAGCTGACCCCGCGCGAAACCGAAGAATTCCGTGCCGAACTTCTGGTGCTGACGGCAGGCATCGCCAGCGCTGCGGATCATTCCCACATCGGTGCGCGGATCGCAGAGCGCGCCTTGCGCGAGGTTCCGCCACATATGGGCTTTCTGCGCGGCGTCGCGGGGAATGTGCTCGGCTTCCCCCACACCTCTGAGCCTTGCCTATCTCAGCCTGCGCGAAGCCGATATCGCCCGCCTGTTGGGGGCTGGAATGGCCAACCGCGATATCAGTGAAACCCTGTCGATCGCCCCGGACACGGTGAAATGGCATCTCAAGAACATCTTCGGCAAGCTCGGGGCTGACAATCGCACCCACGCGGTCCTGCGACTGCAAGAGATCGGACTTGATGGCCCCACCCGAAAGGGTGGGCATTGATTGCGTAACCTTTTGCGTTGATCCGCCCGTCGGGGCATCATGCTCTGACCGACCTTGGCATGGGGTTCTGCCTCTTCGCCAATGCGGTGCCGGCGATCAAATCGGCCCGGGTAACGCATGGGATTGGTCGCGTGGCGGTGGTGGATTGGGACGTGCATCACGGCAACGGGACGCAGGCAGCCTTTTATGAGGACCCCGACACCCTGACCATCTCGATCCAACAGGTCAATCTGTTCCCTGCGGCGTCGGGCGGGTTGTCCGAGCGGGGTGCCGGGGCGGGTGAGGGGTACAACCTGAACATCCC
>JBAXXO010000308.1:0-3826 GCA_037127855.1 Alphaproteobacteria bacterium | reverse complement strand
CCATGTGCCCGAGGATCGGCAGGCGCTGGGGCTGATCATGGATTTCAGCGCGTGGGAAAATGTAGCTTTTGGCTATCACAACGCGCAGGAATACCAAAAGAACGCGCTGATCATGGACAATGCGGCGATCAAGGCGGACACGGTGCGCAAGATGGAGACGTTTGACGTGCGCCCACCGATCCCCGGGCTGGCCGCCAAAAGCTTTTCGGGCGGCAATCAGCAAAAGATCGTCGTGGCGCGCGAGATCGAGCGCAACCCCGATCTGCTGCTGGTCGGGCAGCCGACACGGGGTGTCGATATCGGGGCCATCGAGTTCATTCACAAGCAGATCGTCGCCTTGCGCGATGCGGGCAAGGCGGTGCTGCTGGTTTCGGTCGAGTTGGACGAGATCATGTCGCTGTCGGACCGGATCGTGGTGATGTTTGACGGGCAGTTGATGGGCGAGCGCCTGCCCGACCAGACCGACGAGCGCGAATTGGGCATGATGATGGCCGGGATGGCCGGCAAAGGGGCGGCATGATGGACAAGATGCCGCGTTGGGCCGATGTGTTCTTGGTGCCGCTGATCTGTCTGATCATCGCCTTTGTGTTTTCGGGCTTGCTGATCTGGGGCATCGGACAAAGCCCGTTGCAAGCCTTGCAGGTGATGATCAAGGGCGCGATCTATAACCCCGAAAGCATGGAACGCACCACCAATGCCTGGGGCTATACGCTGTATTACGCCACCAACTTCATGTTCACGGGGCTGGCCGTCTCCATCGCCTTTCAGGCCAGCCTGTTCAATATCGGCGGCGAGGGACAGGCGACGCTGGGCGGCTTGGGCGTGGCGCTGTCATGCCTGTTGATCCCGTGGCCGCATTGGTCGCTGGCCTTGTGCGGCTCGATCATTGGGGCCATGGCGTTTGGGGCGGCATGGGCGTTCTTGCCGGCATGGTTGCAAGCCCGGCGCGGCAGTCACATCGTGATCACGACCATGATGTTCAACTTCATTGCCTATGCGCTGATGAACTATGTTCTGGTCAACATGCTGCGCCCGGTGGGCAGCATGGACCCGGCCTCGGCCCGGTTCGACAAGGCGTTGAACCTGCCCAAGCTGGGCGAAATTCTGGGCGCGGTGGGCATACCGTTTTCGACCAAGAACCCTGCCAATATCAGCCTGTTCATCGCCTTGGCCTGTGCGGTGGCGGTCTGGGCGCTGTTGTGGCATACCCGGCTGGGCTATCAGATTCGCGCCTTTGGCAAGTCGGAAAAGGCGGCGGTCTATGCCGGGATCAGCCCGTTCAAGATCACCATGCTGGCGCTGATGCTGTCGGGGGCGCTGTCGGGGATGATGGCGGTAAACTCGGTGCATGGGCAGGCGCACCGGCTGGTGTTGAACGCGGTCGAGGGGGCCGGGTTCATCGGGATTGCCGTGGCCTTGATGGGGCGAAACCATCCGTTCGGGATCGTGCTGGCCTCGCTGTTGTTCGGATTTCTGTATCAGGGGGGATCGCAACTGGCGCTGGGCACCGAGATACCGCGCGAAGTGATCACGGTGTTGCAGGGCCTGGTGATCCTGTTCACCGGAGCATTGCCTTATATGGTGCAGCGTCCCTTGGCATGGGCCTTTTCGCGGGGGGCGCGGTGATGGATCTGGCGGGAGTGTTGCAGATACTGGACAGCACGATCCGGCTGTCGACGCCGTTGCTGTTCGCCTGTCTGGCGGGGTTGTTTTCGGAACGCGCCGGGGTGTTCGACATCGGGCTGGAGGGCAAGATGCTGGCGGGCGCGTTTCTGGCCGCGTCGGTGTCGTTTGCCACGGGGTCGGTGTGGTGGGGCCTGCTGGCAGGGATCGTGGCGTCGCTGTTGTTTGCCGCGGTCCACGGCTTGGCAGCCATCACCTTTCGCGGCAATCAACTGATTTCGGGGGTGGCGCTGAATTTTCTGGCCAGTGGGCTGACGGTGGTGTTGGGGGCCAGTTGGTTTGGTCTGGGCGGCCAGACGCCGGCGCTGGCGGGTGGCATGCGGTTCAGCGCGATTGATCTGCCCTTTGCGCTGGCGCATACGCCCGAAAATCAGCCGGCGCTGAAGGCGTTGTCGCTGCTGCCCGGGCTGTACAGCCAGGTTTTGTCGGGCCATTCGATTCTGGTCTATGTGGCCGTGCTATGTGTGCCGTTGACATGGTGGGTGTTGTACCGCACGCGCTTTGGCCTGCGGTTGCGCGCGGTGGGCGAAAACCCGGCGGCGGTGGACACGGCGGGTGTGTCGGTGGTGGGACTGCGCTTTGCGGCGGTGGCGATCACCGGTGTTCTGTGCGGACTGGCCGGGGCCTATCTGTCGATGGGCCTGTCGGCGGGGTTCTTGCGCGAAATGACGGCGGGGCGGGGTTACATCGCCTTGGCCGCGCTGATCTTTGCCAAGTGGCGGCCATGGTCGGCCCTGCTGGCCTGCGTGTTGTTCGGCCTGCTGGACGCGATTGCGATCCGCTATCAAAGCATTGATCTGGGCTGGATGGTGATCCCGGTACAGTTCACCCAAGCCCTGCCCTATATTCTGACGGTGATCATTCTGGCGGGGTTTGTCGGCAAGGCCATACCGCCGCGCTCGGGGGGCGAGCCCTATGTGAAGGAGCGGTAGATGAACCTGGCCGATCTGATACAGGCAAGGGCCGGTGCGGCGCCGGTGCGGCTGGGATTGATCCTGGGCTCGGGGCTGGGGCATCTGGCGGCGGCGGTGCAGGGGGTTTGGATACCCTATGACGCCTTGCCGGGCTTTCCGCATGCAGCCGTGTCGGGGCATAATCCCAATCTGGTGGTGGGCGATCTGGAGGGGGTTCGGGTCGCGGTCTTTGCCGCGCGGGAGCATTATTACGAGAATGGCAATCCGGCCGCGATGCGCCCGGCCCTTGAGGCGTTGAAGGCGCTTGGGGCGGAGGCGGTGATCGTGACCAATGCGGCGGGCAGTTTGCGGGCCGATCTGGCGCCCGGTGATCTGATGCTGCTGTCGGACCATATCAACTTTTCGGGGTTGAACCCGTTGATCGGCGAAAAGACCGATGCCAGATTCGTGCCGATGACGACGGCGCATGATGTGGGGATAAGGGCGGGACTGCGTGCAAGTGCCGAGGCGGTCGGAGTTGTGCTGACCGAGGGGGTTTATGCGTGGTATTCCGGCCCGTCGTTTGAAACGCCGGCCGAGATCCGGGCGATCGGCATTCTGGGGGGCGATGCCGTGGGGATGTCGACGGTGCCCGAGATCATATTGGCGCGGTTCTTGGGGCTGAAGGTGGCGGCGATGTCGACCATCACCAATATGGCGGCCGGCCTGTCGGATGAGAAGATCAGCCACGAACATACCAAGGCGATGGCCCCGATTGGCGCGGCCAAGCTGGAGCAGGTGTTGCGGCATTACCTGCGCAGCATTGCCTGACAGGGCGGAACGGGGGTTTCACACCCCCGCGCCACGATGCCCCGAGGGGCATCGTGGCGTCCCCCGTGGAATATTTTCACCAAAATGAAAGAGGTTTTGCAGAAATGTCAGCCTTGCCGCGGGATTGGTGCGGGCGGGGTTTGACTTGGGCATCCATGCGGCGCAACCTTGGGGAAAACAGGCGGGACCGACGCTGTGCAACTATATCTTCCCATAGCCGAGGTCTCGGTCAACATATTCGTGCTGTTGGCGCTGGGGGGGATGGTCGGATTCTTGTCGGGCATGTTTGGCGTGGGTGGCGGGTTTCTGATCACGCCCTTGCTGTTTTTCATTGGCGTGCCGCCGGTCGTTGCGGTGGCGACCGGGGCCAATCAGGTGGTGGCCAGCTCGATCTCGGGGGTGTTGGCGCAGTTTCGGCG
>JBAXXO010000307.1:0-3870 GCA_037127855.1 Alphaproteobacteria bacterium | reverse complement strand
CGAAGGGAGTGTCATCGTCGTCGAGATCGTCGAGGTCGTCGTCGTCGAGAGCGTAGTCGCGCATCGGCGCTTTGGGGGTGGGGGCGGTTCTGGTTGTGTCGGCACGGGGTGGTTCGGGCAGTGATTTGGTGACGATCAAGGGTTGCGGGCTGCGCGGGCGTGACAAGACGGGCGGTTCGCGGCGGGCGATGGCGGCGGCAAGGGGGGTTACGGTGTCGACGCGATCGGTGGTGCGCTGGCGGATGGCAGTCGAGATGCGGGCCTTGATGCGGGCCTCGGTCGGCATGTCGGCATCGGTGGCGGCCGGTGACAACGGCGCCTCAAACAGTTCGGGTTCAGGTTCCCGGCGCATCAGCTGCGGCAGGCGGGCGAGAAGGGACAGTTTCTCGCGGGGGGCGGCGTATTGGGGTGCCTCGGCGAGGGGTTGAAGGCAGGGCGGTTCCGGCGTGTGAAGGGCGGACGGCGAAGGGGCGGGGCGGAGAGCGCGGAGTGTGGGCGGCGTCCTGGCCTCAGTCTTGGGGGCGGCGGTTATCAAGGGTTCGCCGCGTGGGCCCAGAGTGGCAAGGGGAGCGGCTTGGGCACGGTGGGCGATCCGCTTGTCTTTCCATGCCATGGCAGCGGCGATGGAGCCGGTGGCACCCTTGCCCAGCAGGGTCAGCAGACCGGAATAGGCGACGACAAGGCCCGTCATCAGGAATTTGCTGATCTGCGCCAGTTCGGACAGGTCAAAGCCGGTGACGAACAGCATCATGGCGAGAAAGGCGATCGCGGCCAGCAGCGAGACCAGTTTCAGGCCGATCGCGGTGCCGCCCGGAGCGATGTTGATCAGCCAACCGAGGATGCTGTCGCCGAACAGGCCGCCGAGGCCAATGCTGGGCGGCCAGTCGACGCTGGGCACGAGGGTTGCGCAATAGACCGAGCCTAGGGCGACCGCGATGACGGCAAAAACGACGCGGGACAGCGCGCGTTCGGCACCATGATGGGTGGCAAAGCGAAGGCCCCAGGCAAAGATGACGGCGGGGATGCCCCAGCTGCCCATGCCTACAATGGTGATCAGCGTGTCGGCGGTGGCGGCCCCGAACCGCCCGAGGGCGTTGTTGATCGGGCCCGATGTCGCGACCATCCAACCCGGATCATCGGGGGAATAGGTCATCAGCATCACCGCAAAGACCGCCGAGACGGCGATCAGCACCAGCCCCAGCAATTCACGGGCGCGACGTTCCAGCATGGCCTGAACGCCTTGATCCAGAAGCGGGTCGCGTTGTTGCCTGATCTGATAGGATGCCATAATCTGCCCTCACCGGTATAGGCAGTCACGAAGCTGGATCAGCCCGCGCTGCATTTCTTGTTTTGGGGCCACGAGTGCGACCCTGATATAGGCTGTGCCGGGGTTTGGCCCAGATTTGTCGGCAAAACTGGTGCCATCACGCGACAGATAGGCGCCGGGCAGAACCCGGACACCGGTTTGCTGCCAGAGTTTCAGGGCGGCCTGTTCGCCATCGCCCTGATCGTCGGGGACAGGCAGCCACAAAAAAAAGCCGCCTTCGGGCAGGGTGAAGCCTTGCAGGCCGTTGAAGATCTGCGCGGCCAGCGCGAACTTTTCCTGATAGAGCGCGCGGCTGGCGATGACGTGGGTCTCGTCGGCCCAGGCAGCCTCGGACACGCGCTGGATCGGCAGCGGCAGGGGGGCCCCAGCAAAGGCGCGCAGCTTGCGAATCTCGGCAATGCCGCGCGAACCACCGGCCACGAAGCCCGAGCGCAGGCCGGGCAGGTTGGACCGCTTGGAGAGCGAGTGGAACACGAAAACCCGCTCAGGATCGGTGCCGTTTTCGTGGGCCACGTCAAGTAGGCCGGGGGGCGGTGCGCTGCGCCAGATTTCGGCATAGCATTCGTCGGCGAAGACGATGAAATCATGCTTTTCGGCCAATGCCAGCAGGGTCTTGATGTAGTCGCGGCTGGCGACGGCACCTTGCGGGTTGGCGGGTGAGCACAGATAGGCGATGGTCACCCGGTTCAGAATATGCGGCGGCAGGCCCGCGTAATCGGGCAGGTGGCCGGTCGCGGCGGTGGCGGGGACATACAGCGGCTCGGCCCCGGTGGTCACGGCGGCGACGGTGTAGACCTGATAAAAGGGGTTGGGCATCAGGATGATGGGCTGGCCGTTCTTGACCTCGGGCGACAGGGCGATGGCGGCGTTGAACAGGCCCTCGCGGGTGCCGTTCAAGGCCATTATGCGATTCTCAGTCAGGTCGGCGCCGTAGCGGCGCTTGATCCAGGCCGAGATGGCGGCCAGCAGTTCGGGCGTGCCATCATTGGGGGGATAGGTTGCAAAGCCATTGAGATTGGCCGCCAGGATCGGCGCCACGAAATCGGGCATCGGGTGGCGTGGTTCGCCGATGGTCATGTGGATGGGGGTGGAGCCTGGCATATGGGCATCCAGAAGCTTCCGCAGACGCGGAAACGCATAATCCGGCAGGTTCGAAAACCGCTTGGGAAACGCCATGATGCCTCATCCTGCAGGGTCGTGTCGCCCTGTTTGGCGCAAGAGTAGCGGGGGCTTTGGGGGTGGTCCAGAAAAACCCATGAGACGCATTGGTTTGCGGGGCGAAGCTGTGGCTTTTTGGCATGGGTTTTTGTGCCGTCGGCCAGAAGAAAGGGTATATTTAAGCCAAAATCAAAGGGTATCAGACGAGGGCGCGTTCGGCGGCGAGGCCGATCTGAAGCAGGCGTTCTTCGCCACCCGGCGGGCACATGATAGACAGACCGCAAGAGGGTGTGCTGGTCGGCAGGGTAAGGACGCATTGGTCCATCAGGTTGCCGATGCGGGTGTTGCGCAGTGCCAGCAGGTTTTCGGTGACATAATAGTCGTGGTCGGTCATCAGTCGGTTGGCATTGGGTGGCAGGATGGGCGAGGTCGGGATCAAGACGGCGTCAAAGGCTGCCGTTGTGCGGGCGTAAATCTGGCGCAAGGCGCGCAGGCCGCGCCAGCCGGCGATATAGTCTGCCGCCGTGACGTTGGCGCCGGAGCGGAACCGTTCAAGAATGCGGGCGAACATCTTGTCCGGTGCGGCCTCGATCGTCGGGGACCAGATGGCATAGGCCTCGGCAGTGAAGAGAAAGCCTGCAAGGTTCAGGGCCTCGGTCACCTCGGGTGCCTTGAAGCGGGTCAGCGTGGCACCCGCTTGTGCGAGGTGGGTCAGCGCGGTGTCAAAGCTGTGCTCGGGGCCGGCGCGCAGACTGTCGAGGGCCACAGTGTCGAGGATGCCGAGGCGTAACGTTGACACGGACGGAGGGGTCAGGCTGGCGGGCCGACTGCCCTCGAGAAGAGTTAAGAGCAGGGCGCAATCCTCGACCGAGCGGGCGAGGGGGCCTATGGTGTCGAAGCTTTCGCACAGGGGGACTGTGCCTTGGAGGGGCAGGCGGCCATGGGTGGTTTTCAGGCCGACGAGGTCGTTCCAGGCGGCCGGGATGCGGACAGAGCCGCCGGTGTCGGAGCCGATGGCCGCCGGGGCGAGGCCATTTGCGACCGAGGCGGCGGCACCGGAGGAGGAGCCGCCCGCCACCGCCTGATCGTCATTGATGCAGAGGGGGGTGGCGGTGACCGGGTTGAGACCAAGGCCGGAGAAGGCCAGTTCCGACATATGGGTCTTGCCGAGGCAGACCGCGCCTTGCAGCGTCGCGGTCTGCAGGGTGACTGCGTCAGCATGGGGGGTGCGGTCTTTGAGCAGGGCGGAGCCAGCCTCGGTTGGGGTGCCTGCGGTGTCGAACAAGTCTTTCCAACTGAGCGGCACGCCATCCAACGGACTGCGGCGCAGGCCGGATTTGGCGCGGGCGGCGGCGGCCATTGCCTCGCCCCGCGCGCGGGTTTCG
>JBAXXO010000306.1:0-3872 GCA_037127855.1 Alphaproteobacteria bacterium | reverse complement strand
AATCTGCCGCCGGATCGAGGCCGAAAAACCGATGGCCCGGACCTTCGCCATCATCCTCATCGCGGTGTTCCAAGGCCAGCCGCACCGCAGGCTCGCGGAACTCGGGTGAACACGGCTTAGACGCTCTCTTCTTTGATCTCTGGTCCACAACGGCCAATTCTCCGAGAGTCTTGCCTTTAGGTAAACTCGGGGCGGTTCAAACCGTGGTTCTACAGGTGGTCATCCGTGTTGGTGACAAGGATCGCGAAAACCATCCGAATCCAGATTTGCACCAGATCATCTCTGGGCCGGGCCAAGATGGTTGAAAGATGTCGGCGATGTCCGTATGAAAACCGCTCGCAGCCCCAACCTTGACCAGGACGGTGCGCGGAGATTTTGGGGGACCGGCCGCTATCTCGGCGATCAAGACTGCTGAAGAGACCGACTGGGTGGGAACTGCCGGGGCAGGATGTCATGGCTTTGGTCGAAAAGCTTGCTTTCTATGCCAAAACTGGTGCTACCGATGTTAAGAAACTGGTGGGCGAACCGGCGAATGGCGCGCCCTGTTTGAAATCGACGACGATGTGATCGTCTTGCGGGTCGCTCATCTTCGCGAAGTCTAGGAATCGGAAAAAAATCAACCAAGAACGCCATGCCACCACGTCTCTGGCGAACCGCTGATTGTTCTGACAGCACGCGCCAATGCAGGTCGTCAATGTGAACCGCCGCCGGCCAGCCCGATGCCGGAAAGCAGTGCGCCCCAGACCATGATGCGCAGGCCGGCGGCCTTGACCACGCCGGTCGCGGCGATGATGTGGCCCCAAAGGCCGGGCACGCTTTGGTTGTAGGTTTGCACAAGGCAACCGCTGCCATCCAGCATGATCTTTTGATGCTCGGGGTGATCCAGTTCGAAATAAACCAGCATGGAACCGCGCATCATGCGGCTGGCAGGGTCCAGCAATTGGCCACCCGGCACGATCTGACCACTGGCGATGGCGGGTTGGATCGACACAACATGGGCGGGCAAGATGGCGTTATGGAACGAGATGTTGATGTTGCTGTCACAGGCAATCTCGGCAGGCATGCCTTCGTACAGGGTCGAGCGCGCCACCTGCGTGAAACCGGCAACGATCCGCATCGGAAAGTTCTCGGGGCGGTCGGGGATGATCACCATGGCGGGGCTAACGATCAACTGTGCTGCCGGACTGCCGACATTCAAGGCCAGTTGGGTGACAGTGCCGTTGACAAAGGAACGGACCTCGGTCTGGTTTACCGCCACTTGCGCCGTTTCAAGGGCCGCTTGCGCCGCGCTGCGCTGTGCGGGAACCGTCAAGGCGACATCCGTCTCGGCAAGGTCCGCCTGCGCCTGCGCCGCCGTCAATTTCGCCTCGCCAACCGCGACGGAGGATTGAAGCTTGCGGACGGCATCCTTGGTGCCGACGTTCTTGGCAAGCAGGGTCTGCGCATTGTCCAGATCGATCCGGGCGAGATTGAGCGACGATGTCGCCTCGGTGACGCTGGCCTCGGCAGCGGTCAGGGTGTTGTTCGCCTTGGTCTGGACAGCGTCAAGCTTGTCATATTCGGCCTGCGCCTGTTTCAACTTGGCCTTTTGCGAGGAATCCTCGATCCGAAACAAAAGATCGCCTGCGGCGACGTGCTGTCCGTTGGTGACCGCCACCTCGGTGACCGGACCGCTGGTCTGTGCCACGACCGAGACGGTGCGGAAGGGCAGCAGGCCGGAATAAGATTTGGGGTGGAAATAGAAGATCAGCATGAACAGAAAGAAGGCGAGGACGGCCCAGAGAAAAACCGCCACCCGCATGTTCCAGACCGTCATGGCCTCGCCGCGCCACTTGAGTTGGTAATAGCGGATGACGACGGGGAAGGATGTCACCAAAAGTTCAAGCATCTGCTTTCTCCTCGGCTGCAACTTCGTTTGAGGAGGTGGCGTGTTGTACCTGGTCGCCGTGCTGGGCATGGTGACGCGTGCTGGGCGAATTGAAGCGCGCCCAGTCCGCCATCAATGCGATCAGGATGGCCGTGATCGGAAGCAGGATGTTGAAATGATCGAGCGGGAAAAGTTCGTAAAGCAGGGCGATGGCCAGCATGGTCGGAATGGTCCTGGCCAGCGGTGTTCCCCGGGCGCGATGTTCGGCCCAACGGTCAAAGGCGGCATAGAGGTTGACGATGCCAAAGACGACAAGGCAAAGCAATCCCAACACAATCCATGACAACAAGTCAAACCCGTCTGGCGGCACGAACCACGAGGGGGCCGCGTGTGCCACAGTTCCGTCAATCGCCATGTTTGGCCTCCTGCTGGGTGGGCTTTTCCAGAAGTTGTTTATCTCAAAAATCCTTTTGGGCTAGAGGGAAAATCGTTTCCTTTCCGGCAGAGCGCGTAAATCTTTGGCCGCTGTCCCGGCTCGACTGGGGGCCGGCTGGGTATAATGTGGATTGGGCTGCAGCGGTGCATGACAGATCGCGCCGCCGTCCAAAGGTCGGGTGGGCAGCCCCGACCGGCGGCAATCGGCAGAAAAAACACCGCTGAAGCGGGTGTTCAACCGCGTCTTGAGCGCCAGTTCCAAAGGGAAACCAGGGTCATTTTTGGTTGAAGACCTTCTCGAGTCTCACTTGTCGAGCCGAAGCCAGAGTATATGCTGACTCCAATGTGATCCTCGCCGCGCAACAAGGTCCGGACTTGCCGATCCTGGATGGGTGGACGATGACAAAGATGCAAGTCCTTGCATCATATGCCAAGACAGACAGGTGTAGACGGGTGGGTCGTATCAAAGTCTTTCGTTCGAAGCACATGTCAATCAACAACACTGGAGGATGTCGTGAATAGATATTCCGTGCTAATCCCGCTGATCTTTGCGGCTGCACCCGCTGCTGCGCAACAGGCGGACTGGACGTACACTGCGACGATTTATGCCTGGCTTCCCGATATTTCGACAAGGCTGGACACTTTCAACTTTGGCAGCTTGCAGTCGGACATTGCTGCCAGTGATGTGCTGTCGGCACTCGACATGGCGTTTTTCGGGGCGTTTACAGCGCAAAACGGGCGCATGGGTTTCGCGGCGGATCTGGTTTATTCGGATCTGTCCGAAACGAAACCAAAGCCGGGTCCGCTGTTTAGTGACGGCACCCTTTCAACACAATTGACTGCACTCAGCGCCTATGGGCTTTATCGCGTGACAGCCGACCCGCAGGTTGATGTCGATCTTGGTGTTGGCTTGCGATACATCAATCTTGAAGCCACTGCAGAGCTGACGCCCGGCATTCTGGGCGGCAGGACCGAGTCGGCCGGCGGGGACTGGGTCGATCCGCTGGTTGCTGCCCGGATTTCGGTAAAGCTTAACGATCAGTGGCGGCTGAAGGGTTTTGCGGATTGGGGTGGCGTGGGATCGGGTGATGAAAGCTGGCAGGTCTATGCCGGTGCGACCTATGCGATAAACGATCGGTGGTCGACAGACTTTGGCTACCGTTACCTGGACATCAGCAATGACCTGAAAGGGCGCGATATCTCGACCAATCTAAGCGGCCCGCTTGTCGGTTTTACCTACAGTTTCTGAGCCTGCTGACGATCCACCTGCGCGTCACGCGTTGTTTGGCCCAAGGGTTAGTGGCCTGCGGCATGAGAGACGGCGGGGCGATCTGGTGGGGATTCTTGCCCCCAAGTCCCGCTCGCCCTGACCCACGTCTTCGCCCTTTTGCGGCGCTGTGGCGGCAAGCCCGTTGCCATGCCATTGCGAGGACCCAAGTGGAACGCTTACCACGCTGGGGCATTACCTTGACCCCGAACAGGGTGAAGCGGCTTGACGTGGGCAGCGACCCTCAGGCCAGTGCCAGCTACGCACCGAAAAGCGCCGCCAAAACGCTAGAGCGTGTCCTTC
>JBAXXO010000305.1:0-3875 GCA_037127855.1 Alphaproteobacteria bacterium | reverse complement strand
GGAAATGGCGGTGGAGGTGGTGCGGGAGGTCTGGATGCGGGTGTGGGCGGGGAAGTGGTGGAAGTGGCGTAAGAATGGAACGATGATCAAGGTCAGTCCCATCGCCCTGCAAATCCTCGCACTCTCACCCCAACCCCGTACAACCAATCCAGTTCATTGGCCAGCAATAGCCGCAACCCAAGACCGACCTTTAGCGATTTCTTCTCTTCCACACTCGCCGCCAGGCTGTGCTTTTCCTCACATCCCAAACCCTTGCGCAGGGCCAAGGACGGTTCGAGCGCAATCGCGTTCGCTTCCGCCGGACATCGCACGATGGGATGGTTGAAGATATGCAAGCCATTGACAGTGACAACTTTTCAAGAATGTCCAGAGCGTGGCGCTAGGCCAGTAACGCCTTGACCAGCGCCGTAAAATCCTCTCCGCGCACCTCGAAATTCGGGTACTGGTCAAAACTCGCCGCAGCGGGGGCCAGCAAGACCACCTCTCCGGCCTCTGCCTCCTCGGCGGCCCGCGCCACGGCTTGCGCCATCGTCTCGCAGATCTCATGCGGCACGTCACCCAGTTCCAGCGCGAAATCCCGTGCCGAATGGCCGATCAGATAGGCCTTTCGAACCGATCCAACAAAGGGCAACAGCCCCGCGATGCCGCCCTCTTTGCCCAAGCCCCCGGCAATCCAGCGGATCGCCCCGAACGCCTGCAACGCCTTGCCGGCAGAGTCCACATTGGTCGCCTTGCTGTCATTGACGAACTTCACCCCAGCCCGCTCACCCACCAGCTGGCTGCGATGGGGCAGGCCTGCGAATGTGCCGAACGCCCCCTCGATCAGCTTGGGGGCCAGGCCCAGGGATCGGCACGCTGCATAGGCCGCGCAGGCGTTTTGATGATTGTGCGCGCCCGGCAGCCCGGGCACGCCGCGCAAGTCGATCGACGCCACCTGCTTGCCCCGCCGCCATTCGGCCAGAAACCCCTTGCGCGCAAAGACCGACCAGCCGAACCCCTCCAGCTTTTGGCCAGACGACACCCGGATCACCCGGTCATCCTCCGCCCCCTCGGCCATCTGACCCGCCAGAAACCGCCCCTCGGCCTCATCCACCCCGATCACCGCCCGGTCTGGGCCGCCTTCGGCAAACAACCGCCGCTTGGCCGCAAAATACCCGCCCATCCCGCCATGCCGGTCCAGATGATCCGGGCTGAGATTGGTGAACACCGCCACATCCGGCGTCAGCGCGCGGGCAAGATCGGTCTGATAGCTGGACAGTTCCAGCACCACCACCTCGCCCTCCACCGCCGGGCTTAGATCCAGCACCCCACGCCCGATGTTTCCCGCCATCTGACAGGGCCGCCCGGCAACCTGCAACACATGATGGATCAGCGCCGTCGTCGTCGATTTGCCGTTCGACCCCGTCACACAGACCACCCGTGGCGCGACCTCGAACCCATCCCAATCCGCAGTGGCGTAGCTGCGAAAGAACAGTCCGATGTCATTGTCGACCGGCACCCCAATCTCATAGGCGCGCTGGATGATCCTGTGCGCCACAGGATACAGGTGCGGTATCCCGGGCGATGTGACCAGCAACGCCACCCCATCGAGGGCCATGTGCCGCGCAAGGTCGGTACAGACAAAACCTTCGGCCTCGGCTTTGGCACGCGCCTGGGCACTGTCATCCCACAGCACGGGCACGGCATCGCCGGCCAGCAGCGCCCGCGCCGCGGCCAGACCCGACCGGCCAAGCCCCAGCACCGCAACCCGCCGCCCCTGATAGCCCTGCACCGGAATCATTGCGTCACCTCATCCGAAACCCCACTCGACCATGGCCACTCCACCCGCAAACCGCAAGCCGGGCCCACCGCACTGTGCGCCCCGCCGCGACATGGGAATTCCCCCCACTGGAACCTCACGACCGAATCACTTTGGCGTCAACACCCTGCGAATCGGCCATTTTCAGCCAATTCGCAGCAGAACCCTGGAATCTTCCTGCCTTATTTTGGATCCACAGCCCAACTTCGACTTCAGCCTTGGGATTGTATGGGCAACCGGTTGGAACGGGCGGCCAATCAACATATAGACAAACAGACGCGCATTATTACTACATTCAGTCGAGAAGACCCTTTAGGCCCAGTACAATCTCCTGTGTACTTCCTGCCACGAACACAAAAACTGCTTTCGTTGGACCAGAGAATTCAGTTGATTTCCATGAATTCCCATGCCATCCCTGTAAACACGATGAGACGGCAAATAAGGCAGGGGCAGCCAAAAGACCCCGAACAGGCGACAAAAAACGAGGCAGGTTTCACAGACCACGTTTCATCATAAGTCCCGAAACGCGGGCGAGCAGCGTCTCTCCCAAGGCAGCACGCGAAGTAGGACGCCCAGCGATGGGATAGACGGCGGACCTGGCAGTGGCAGCAGCTGGGTCCGCCGATTTCATTTCCGGCCCCGCTCAGGGGTCGAATCAAGGAGCCGAGAGGCGTGGTGACCGAGGCTTTCAAGGGTGAGGTTTACCTGAAGGTAGACAGCAAGGCGCGGGTATCGATCCCTGCGGCCATGCGCCACATCCTTGATCAGGCCGATCCTGGCGACCGCACCGTCACCCGCTGCCGCTTTGTGATGATCTATGGCGCGGGCGGCCACCATGCCCAGTGCTATTCCATGGTCGGCATCCGGGCGCTGTACGACACCATCTACAGCCACCCCGTGGGCTCGCCCGAGCGCGAAGAGCTTGAAACCGCCTTTGTCGCCCGTTCGCTTGACGTCGATATCGACGAAGATGGCCGCATCGTCCTGCCGCTCAAGATCCGTCAGCGCCTGGGTGTGACAGCCGAGGATATGGCCAAGGGCTTTACCGCCGTCTTTGTGGGCAAACTCGACCGCTTTGAAGTGTGGAAGGCCGATACCTACGATGCCGAGACGCCCGATTTGGGTGCCGTCAACGCCGATATCCGTAAAAAACTTGCGCCACCGCAGGCATAAGGGGACCGCGCGTGCAACACAGCGCCCTTCCCGGCAATTCCCCCCACATTCCGGTGCTGCTGCGCCCCCTGCTTGCAGCTGTGGCCCCTGTCAGCGGCATCTGGGCAGATGGCACCTTTGGCGCGGGTGGCTATGCCCGTGCCCTGCTGGCGGCGGGGGCCGCCAAGGTCATCGGCATCGACCGCGATCCGCTCGCCCTGCGGTTGGCGCAGGCTTGGGCGGCAGACTATGGCAACCGCCTCGAACTGACCCTGGGCACGTTTTCGGACCTTGATACGCTGGCAAACCAGCCACTTGACGGCGTGGTCCTCGATCTGGGCGTATCTTCCATGCAGATCGACCAACCCGAACGCGGCTTTTCCTTTCAAAAAGACGGCCCCTTGGACATGCGGATGAGCCAGTCCGGCGAAAGTGCTGCCGACATCGTCAACCGCGCCTCGGAAGCCACCCTTGCGGACATTCTGTATCTGTATGGCGAGGAACGCGCCGCGCGCCGCATTGCGCGCGCCATCGTGGAACAGCGCCGCCAGCCCATCACCACCACGCTGCGTCTGGCCGAGATTGTCGCCAAATGCCTGCCGCGCCCCAAACCGGGCCAATCCCACCCCGCAACCCGCAGCTTTCAGGCGCTGCGCATTGCCGTGAACGCCGAGTTTGTCCAACTTGCCCGGGGCCTCGCCGCCGCCGAGCGCGCCCTGAAACCGGGTGGCTTGCTGGCCGTCGTGACCTTTCACAGCACCGAAGACCGCATCGTCAAACGCTTTTTTCAGATCGCCTCCGGTCAGGCAGGCAACGCCAACCGCTATGCCCCCGCCACCACCCAGACCGTCGCCCGCTTTGACAGCCTGTCCAAGGCCATCGGCGCCGATGATCAGGAACTGGCCGAAAATCCCCGCGCCCGCAG
>JBAXXO010000304.1:0-3888 GCA_037127855.1 Alphaproteobacteria bacterium | reverse complement strand
ATGCCGACCTATCACCTTAAACGGGCCAATGGCGACGGCATCACCTTGGTGAACATTGGCGTCGGCCCGTCCAATGCCAAGACCGCGACCGATCATATCGCTGTTCTGCGGCCCCATGCATGGCTGATGCTGGGCCATTGCGCGGGCCTGCGCAACACCCAGTCGCTGGGGGATTTCTGTCTGGCCCATGCCTATCTGCGCGAAGACCATGTGCTGGACGATGACTTGCCTTTATGGGTGCCGATCCCGGCGCTGGCCGAAATTCAGATCGCCCTGCAACAAGCTGTTGCCGAAGTGACCCAGTTGCAAGGCTATGAGCTGAAACGCATCATGCGCACCGGCACCGTCGCCACCATCGACAACCGCAACTGGGAACTGCGCGACCAATCCGGCCCGGTGCGCCGCCTGTCGCAATCGCGTGCCATCGCGCTGGATATGGAAAGTGCCACGATCGCCGCCAACGGCTTTCGTTTTCGCGTGCCTTACGGGACGCTGCTTTGCGTGTCTGACAAACCGCTGCATGGCGAGTTGAAATTGCCCGGCATGGCAACGCAGTTCTACAAGACCCAGGTCAGCCGCCATCTGCAGATCGGCGTGCGCGCCATGGAACATCTGCGCGAGATGCCACTGAGCGAGATTCACAGCCGCAAGTTGCGCAGTTTTGAAGAAACCGCATTTCTCTGACCCGGCAATTTCACGCCAGCCCGGCGAAATGGGCTTGCTTTGCTGGGAAAAACCCCGTTTAGCGTGCGTCGTTGCCTTTCGGGGCCAAAATCAAAGCCGCCAGATCGGCGGCACCAATAAAGGGACAAACATGTCAAAACCGATGACAAGAACCCAGTTTATCGCAGCTTTGGCCGATGCGATGGGTTCGGACAAGAAGACCGCCAATGCCGCAGTCGACGCGATGGCCGTCGTCGTGGCCCGCGAAGTTGCGACCGGCGGTGCCGTGACGTTGCCGGGCTTGGGCAAGATTGTTTGCCGCGCGCGCCCCGAGCGCCAGGTCCGTAACCCTGCAACGGGCGAGACCGTGACCAAAGCCGCCGACAAGCAGGTGAAATTCACCATTGCCAAGACCCTGAAAGACAGCGTCAACGTCTGAACGCTTGCCCTGACTGCGCGAGTTTGACAGAGTCGCCCTTGGGGCGGCTCTTTTTAATTGGGGGTTCGGATGGCAAGGGTCACAGGCATCGGCGGCGTGTTCTTCAGGTCCCGCGACCCCGACACAATGTCTGTCTGGTACAAGACCCATCTTGGCATCGCAGCCGGGCAGACCCCGTGGGATCAACAAGCCGGGCCAACCGTCTTTGCGCCGTTCACCGCGGACAGTGACTATTTTCCGGCGGATCAACAGGTGATGCTGAACCTGCGGGTGGATGATCTGGCCGAGCTGATTGCCGCGCTATCCGCTGCCGGGATTGCCGTGGAAACGAGGGCCGAATGGGACGGTGATTATGGCAGGTTTGCCCGCATCCACGACCCCGAAGGCCGCGCCATCGAGCTTTGGCAGCCCCCGGCCTAGCATGAAACCAAAGCTGGATCTGCCCGCCTTGGCCATGGGGATCGTGTTTTCGCTGATGTGGTCGTCGGCCTTTGCCACCGCCCGGATCATCGTGGCGGATGCACCGCCGCTATGGGCGCTGACCTTTCGCTTTGCGATATCAGGCGCGATTGCGGTGGGCGCAGCGCGTGCACTGGGACAGGATTGGCGGCTGTCCAGGCCCGTGGCGCGCTCGGTCTTGATCTTTGGGCTATGCCAGAACGCTTTGTATCTGGGCCTGAACTTTGTGGCGCTGCAATGGATTCAGGCCTCGTTGGCCGCGATCATCGCATCGGCCATGCCTTTGATCGTGGCGCTGCTGGGCTGGATATGGCGGGGCGAGCGGGTGGCGCCGCTTGGCCAAATTGGCTTGGCCCTGGGCATTGCCGGGGTTGCGGTGATCATGGGCACACGGGTGACGGCGGGGGCAAATGTGACCGGCGTTGCACTATGTGTCGTGGGGGCAACGGCATTGGCCGTGGCGACACTGATGGTGCGCGCGGTCTCTGCAGGGGGCAACTTGCTGATGGTGGTGGGATTGCAGATGTGGGTCGGTTCCGTCGTGCTGATGGCGGTGGCGCTGCTGACCGAACCCCTTTTCGCGCAGATCACCCTGCCACTGGTGTTGGCGATGGCATACCAGCTTTTGGTGCCGGGTCTGGCGGCTACGCTGCTTTGGTTCACCCTGGTCCGCCGGGTCGGAGCCGTTCGCGCCAGTACCTTTCACTTCCTGAACCCGTTCTTTGGCGTCGCCATGGCTGCCGCACTGCTGGGCGAGCATGTCAGCGCCACCGACATTGTCGGTGTGCTGACGGCAATGGCCGGGATCATGGCCGTGCAACTGTCGCGCCAGGCCGCAGCCAAAGCCGCATCATGATTCTGCTTCAGAGCAATCGAGGGTCGCGCCATGCAGCGCGCCACCCAGCTCCCGACCAACGGGGTCATCCGGCGTCGTGTTCCTGACCCAATCACAAGGCGAGGCGGAAAGATCAAAGCCACCCTGCCCGCGCGGTTTCAGCATCAAGCCATTCATGCCGTGCAACGAACCTGCCGCTTTGAAGAACGCCCGACTGCGCCCGCGCATCTTGCCACGATCCGTCAGGCCTGTCGGGACGCGCGCACGCCAGACGTCACCTATACTGGCAGCGATGGCGCCCGCATCCGGCGTGTCATCTGGCCGCTTTGCGTTGTGCTTCTGGATCGCACCCCGAAGCCGCTGGGGTTCTGCAGGTTGCGGCAGGGGTTCAGGCGCTTTCATCTAACCCGGATGGGCCAGCGTCCACCCCTGCCGCGTCGACTTGCTGCGCGAGTTATTGGAGCGGTTGCGATCGGAACGTCAACTGCCGCCTTCGACCATCCCCACCACGAACAGCACGTTGTAATCCTTTTTGGCGCAATCCTTCACGGCCGGCATGTTGTCGCCGGGGCTCAGTGGAAATCCGGTTGTGCTGGCATTGGCGGGGCTGCAGTCCTGCCCGTTGGCCGGGCTGTAGCGGGCTGCCCGGCAGCCCAGATGGGTCACCTGCTGCAACGTCGCCCCATCCGACAGGTCCCAACTCTGCGCGCCACTGGCATCCGGCGGGCCGATGGTCAGCGTGCTGGTCACCTCTCGCCCGCCGGTGACGACATACTGACCCGCAGGCAGACCGAAGGCCGGTGCTTCCATGATCAAGCCATGCTCTTCCAGCCACCAATCCTGCGCATCAAAGCGCCAGCCCGCCGGTGCCATGCCCGCCATCGACAAGGCCGGGAACATCTTAAGCCACACGCCACGCGGTCCGGGATCCTTGATCCACAGGCCCCAACTCTGGGCATTGGTGCCATGCGTGTCCGTGCCAGCCCCCACGGCCGCTATGAACTGAGTCTCGATCGGACGTATTCGGATTTCAGCGATGGCAGGTTGGCACATCAGCAAGGTCATCGACAGGATAAGGCGCTTCATTGCACAGGGTCCTTTGCGTTTTGTTCAAGTTAGCGTCATTGGCGGGGTTTTGTAATCACAGCGTCGTGAGCCCTCTGGTTGTCCTGGCGCCGTCGGATCCGGCTCCGTCCCGCTGCTGAAATCATACGATGTGCAACCAGTCCAGGCTTGTCAGCCTATCTTCGCCGGTCAAAGGTCACTTGGGTAAAGCATTCTGGCACATGGGTATCGGCGACGCCAAAGCGATGTGCCGCCCAGCCTGCGTTGGCGGTTCCGGTGGCGGATCGGACCGCCAACTGCTGAAATCGTCTAAAGAATGGGCCCCAAGTCTCACCATCTTTTGGCCGCAGGCTGCGGCCATTGGCAAGGTCCGTCAGGCTGGCCCAAGGAATTGTGATTTCTGCGCTCCACCCCCGGTCCAGATGCG
>JBAXXO010000303.1:0-3890 GCA_037127855.1 Alphaproteobacteria bacterium | reverse complement strand
GTCTCCTGCCTCCATATCGGATAGCCCGCTGCCTGCAACAACGCTGCCGTCTCGGCCAGTGGCAGACCTACGATGCCGGTGAACGAGCCTGAAATCCACGGGATGAACGCCCCCGCAGCGCCCTGGATGGCGTAGCCACCGGCCTTGCCCTGCCACTCGCCCCCCGCCAGATAGGCGTTCAGTTCGGCATCCGAAAGCCGCTTCATCTTGACCGCCGAGACTGAATCCCGCTCCCACACGCGTGCACCGCGGCGCACGGCAACCGCCGTGATCACCTGATGGCGACGGCCGCCCAAAGCGATCAGAAACGCCGCCGCCTCGCCTGCGTCACGCGGTTTGCCAAGGATGCGGCGACCCAGCGCCACGGTTGTATCGGCGCATAGCACGACATCCTCCGGCCCGGCCGGTACGGCCATGACCTTTTCGCGCGCCAGACGCAGGCAATAGGGCCGAGGCAGTTCCGCCTTGCGCGGGTCTTCGTCGATATCGGGCGGCAACACCGCATCCGGCACCAACCCCAACTGCGCCAGCAATTCGCGGCGGCGCGGGCTGCCCGATCCCAAAATCAGCCGCAATTACTTGAAGCGATAGTTGATGCGGCCCTTTGACAGATCATAGGGGGTCATTTCGACCTGCACCTTGTCGCCCGCCAGAACCCGGATGCGGTTCTTGCGCATCTTGCCCGCCATCACCGCAATCAATTCATGGCCATTGTCGAGTTCAACCTTGAATGTCGCGTTCGGCAGCAGTTCTTTCACGACACCGGGGAATTCGAGGATATCTTCCTTGGCCATGGTCTCTCCAACAGGGGTTGGCCCGCGTCCAGTAATGATCGCAGGCATGGCGGGTGCTATGCGCCCGCGCTGCGGATTTATCAAGAGAAAAGTGCGGGTTGCGCCAGGGGCCGGGCTTTGTTAGGCCAAAGGTCGGTTGCAAAGGGTTCTGCCATGTCCCACACGCTGAAACTCGCGATCGGCACCATTCTGCTGAGCCTGGTCGTTCTTGGCCTGAAGCTTGTGGCCTGGCAGATGACCGGCTCGGTTGCGCTGATGTCGGACGCCTTGGAAAGCTTTGTCAACGTTGCCACGGCCATCGCGGCGCTGGTGGCGATACGGGTTGCGGCCCGTCCGGCGGATGCCAACCACCCCTATGGCCACCACAAGGCCGAATTGTTCAGCGCCATTCTGGAAGGCGTGATGATCATCCTTGCCGCCATATTGATCCTGCGCGACGCTTGGCACGGCTTTCAGACCGCCCACCCCTTGATGGCGCCCTTGCAGGGCCTGTTGGTGAATGGTGCCGCCTCGGTGCTGAACACGCTGTGGTGCTGGGTCCTGATCCATCAGGGCCGTCGCCACCGCTCGCCCGCCCTTGTGGCCGATGGCAAACACCTGCTGCTGGACGTCGTCTCCTCGGTCTGCGTCACTTTCGGGGTCCTGATCGCGATCGTAACCGGCTGGTCGTGGCTGGACCCCGCCATGGCCGCCCTCGTCGCCCTCAACATCCTGTGGGGCGGCTGGAAGGTGATGCAACATTCGATGTCCGGCTTGCTCGACGAAAGCCTTGACGATGCAACCTTGGCCAAGGTTCGCGGCGTCATCGCAACCGAAGCTTCCGGCGCGTTCGAGGCGCATGACCTTCGCACCCGCGCCGCAGGCAGCGCCACCTTTATCGAGTTTCACCTTGTGGTGCCCGGCGCCATCACAGTCACCGACGCCCATGCGATGTGCGACCGCATCGAGGCCGCCTTGAAAAAACTGGTCAAGGGCTGTGTCGTCACCATACATGTCGAGCCGGAAGACAAGGCCAAACACAGCGGCATCATCGTGCTCTAGCCGCGCCGGCCCTCTCCGTACAGACCTGCCGCCTCCCCCTTCATACTGGCCCAAATACTCTCTTTCTTGGACGCCAGACACACCAACCGAACCCTACAAGACCGCCATCTCAACCGTGTTCCTTGCCGCGACGAATGCGCCTTGATGCAGGCCTGATTTTCGTGCGTCGTCATCCTGGGCGATCCGCAGCAGGGTCTGCGGCCGTGGGTTGGCCAAATCGCGTCAGGATGCGATCCCGGATCTGATTGCGGGCGTGACGATAGGCGGCCAGTTTGGCCTCGCGCCCATCGCCGATTGCCGTTGGGTCTGGGATCGGCCAGTATTCCACCGCCAGATGATAGTGTTTGGTAAACGCCAGCGCGGCACGCTGGCTGGAAGGCGACAGGGCCACCACCAGATCGAATTGCGACAGGTCATCGCCCATGCGCTGCATCTCGTCAAACGAGCGCGACCGGTGGCGCGCCAGTTCCATCCCGATCTCGCGGCAGACGGCGACCGAAAAGCCGTCAATCTCCATATCATTGTGCACACCGGCAGACTGGACATAGGCGCGCTGCCCGTAGAACTTTTTCATCAGCGCCTCGGCCATGGGGGAGCGTACCGCGTTGTGATCGCAGCAAAACAGGACCGAGGAGGGGAAGTCGCCCATCATTGCACCGCGCAGATCAGCGTGAACAGGCGGCGCGCCGTGGCCAGGTCCACCACGGCCTTGTCCTGCAACCGTTCCTGCAAGACCCTGGCACCTTCGTCATGGATGCCGCGACGTGCCATGTCGATCGCCTCGATCTGGCTGGGGGGCAGGCGTCGGACCGCTTCGAAATAGCTTTCGCAGATCTGGAAGTAATCTTTGACCACCTGCCGGAACGGCCCCAGCGACAGGTGAAACTCGGCCACTTTCGGCGCGCTTTCGGACGAGATGTCAAACACCAGCCGCCCGTCGCGGATCGCAAGTTTCAGCCGGTAGGGACCTGGAAACTCGGCGGCGCGGGGGATTGCAAACGCATTTTCCTCAAGCAGATCAAAGATCGCCACGTTCCGTTCCTGATCCATTTCCGCACTCGCCCGGATCAATCCACGGTCGTCGATCTCGATGGCGCACAGTCGGTTTGTCATGGCTGCCCCCTGTTCAACGCATCCAGTCGCGCCCGCACCGACAGGCCATGGGCCTGCAGACTTTCGGACTTGGCCAATCTTTCCGCCGCAGGCCCGATGGCGGCCAGAGCCTCGGGGGTCATCCGGGTCATTGTGGTGCGCTTGATGAAATCCATCACGCTTAACCCACTGGAAAACCGCGCCGATCTGGCCGTTGGCAAGACATGGTTCGGCCCGCCCACATAATCGCCGATCGCCTCGGGCGTCCATGCCCCCATGAAAATCGCCCCGGCATGGGTGATCTGCTGCGCCAAACTCTCAGGCTCGGCCACGCACAGTTCCAGATGTTCGGGTGCGATACGGTTGGACAGGGCGGCCGCCTCACGCAGCTCACGCACCACCACAACCGCGCCATTCCGCGCCCAGGACGCGCCGGCAATCGCCCGTCTTTCCAAGCTTTCCAACCGCTTGGCGACGCAATCTGCGACGGCGTTGGCAAAGGCGGCATCGTCGGTGATCAGGATGGACTGGGCGCTTTCGTCGTGTTCGGCTTGGCTGAGCAGGTCGAGCGCGATCCAGTCGGGGTTGTTGTCATGGTCGGCGATCACCAGAATTTCGGACGGCCCCGCAATCATGTCGATGCCGACGCGGCCAAAGACCCGGCGCTTGGCGGCGGCGACATAGGCATTGCCGGGGCCGGTGATCTTGTCAACCGGTGCTATGCTTTGCGTGCCATAGGCCAGCGCCGCAACCGCCTGCGCGCCACCGATGCGGTAGATCACATCCACCCCGGCAATCCGGGCGGCCAGCAAAACCAATGGGTTGACCACGCCGCCCGGGGTCGGGCAGGTGATCACCAGCCGCTGCACCCCCGCCACCTTGGCCGGAATGGCATTCATCAACACCGAAGACGGGTACGACGCCTGCCCCCCCGGCACATACAGCCCCGCCGCCGAAACCGGG
>JBAXXO010000302.1:0-3890 GCA_037127855.1 Alphaproteobacteria bacterium | reverse complement strand
CGCCAAAACCAGCGCCCATTGATCAGGCCGCGTCACCCAAAACCAAAGGTAGCTTGCCACCAAATCCTCGTCACCAAAATTTCTGCAATGACTTCAAGTCGGTATGTCGCAGAAAAGGGTAACGCTGCATGCTTGCGGGCGCAATGCTGAGGGATTGCCCAGGCCCCGCTGCTGGGGTGGCAAGGGCAGTTTTTTGCGGCTATAGAAGGCAAAACGTTGTGAGGTCATATGCTTGCGCCCTTCGCCTGTCATCCTGAAGCGAGCCGGGGGCGGTTGCATGCGGAAAAGCTGTCATCGTTTCGCAGTCCTTTTCAGCGCGACCGTGACCGGATCATTCATTCCAGCGCGTTTCGGCGGCTAAAGCACAAGACACAGGTCTTTGTCGAGCATGAGGGGGATTACTATCGCACGCGGTTGACCCATACGATCGAAGTTGCACAGGTGGCGCGGACGATTGCGGGCGTATTGGGGTTGAATACCGATCTCGCCGAAGCTGTGGCACTGGCGCATGATCTGGGGCATACGCCGTTCGGACATACCGGCGAGGATGCGATGGTTGCCTTGATGGCTCCCTTTGGCGGCTTTGACCATAATGCGCAGGCCTTGCGGATCGTGACCCGGCTGGAGCGGCATTACGCGGATTTTGACGGGCTGAACCTCACCTGGGAGACTCTGGAAGGCATTGCCAAACACAATGGCCCGCTTACGGGGCCGAATGCTGGGGAAAAGCAACAATGGACATTGCCCTATGCGCTGGCAGAGGTCAATGCGGCATGGGATCTGGAGTTGGACACACATGCCAGTGCCGAGGCACAAGTGGCGGCTATTGCGGATGATGTGGCCTATAGCCACCATGATCTGCATGACGGCCTGCGGTCGGGCTTGTTCAGCGATGCCGATCTGATGGACTTGCCGGTCACGGGGCCGGCCTTTGCCGAGGTTGACAGCCTGTATCCGGGCTTGGACAAGATGCGGCGGCGCCATGAAGCGTTGCGCAGGGTCTTTGGCCGGATGGTCGAAGATGTGATTGCGGTGGCGCAAGGGCGGTTGCAGGCGGCAAGACCCGGCTCGGTCGACGAGATCAGGGCGATGGGGACTACGGTGATCCGGTTCTCCAAGCCCTTGTATCAGGAGTTGAAGGCGATAAGGTCGTTTCTGTTTCACCGCATGTACCGCGCGCCGAGTGTCATGCTGGAGCGGGCGCGCGTGACCGAGGTGGTGAACGGGTTATTCCCGCTGTTCTTGGCGCGGCCAGACCTTATGCCGGCGGAATGGCAGGCGGATGTCAGCATGGCGCGGGACGAAGTGCAGTTGGCACGGATCGTGGCGGATTATGTGGCGGGCATGACGGATCGCTTTGCGCTGGCAGAGGGTGCGCGTTTGTTGAGCGTGGGTCAGGCTGCGGACGTGGCAAGGCCGAATATCTTTTAAGCCAGGATGAACTTGGGAACAGGCTGGATCAGGATTTACGCGCCGCGCCGAGCCAGAGGGCCACGAGCAGCAGCGAGGCCAGCAGGTTCCACGTCGCCATCGACAGGCCGAACATGCTCCACGCAACCTGGTCACACTGCACGAGGGGGGCGGCCTGAATCTGGGCGAGCAGCTCTTTGGCGGACAGGCTGCCGATGGGGCCTGAGGTGCAGGTGTTAGGGCCGGGCCACCAGTGACGCTCGACCCCGCTATGATAGGCACCGTAGCCTGCCGATGTCAGGGCGGCGGCGGCACCGGCAAGGGGCATCAGGCGCCGCAGGGCCACGGGAAGCGCCACTGCAATCGCCACGGGCAGTAGCAGTGCCACAGTGCCGATCACCATGGCGGCCATGTGAGGGTAGCGTTGCAGCAGGCACAGATGGCAGGGGGCGAGGCCGCCGATATATTGAAAAGCCAGGGCACCGGCAAGCAGGGCTGCGGAACCGGCGGTGGCGAGGGCGATCAGCAACGTGCGGGACATCATCTCAACCTCGGATAAACTGAAAGGCCAGCCACAAGACCGCACCTGCCATGATCGCCACAACGGCAAAGGTTGCAAGGCGGCGCTGGATCACAGCCGCGAGAGCCGGGCCGTAGGTTTTGAGCGCCCAGCCCAGCGCCATGAACTTGGCGGCCCTTGCGATGATGGCTGCAAGGATGAACAGGGGCAGATTGAAGGACAGAGCGCCCGCGAGAATCGTCACAACCTTCATCGGTGGGATATGGGCAAGGCCCGAGGTGATCAGCATCAACAGGATGGTGCCGTTTCCGGTGGCCTGTTTCAAGCGTTCAAAAGCGTCCATCCCGTTGTAGAATGTAAGCACGGGCCGTGCGATCAAGTCGAAGGCGAAATAGCCGATGCACCAGCCAAAGATGCCGCCAAGCACCGACATCACGGCGGCGATGACACCGTAGCGCAGCGCCCGCTCGGGGCGGGTCAGGCACATCGGGACAAAGATCACTTCAGCCGGGATCATGAAGAACGAGCTTTCGGCAAACGACACCGCGCCAAGCGCCCATTCGGCATGGCGGGACCGGGACCAGTCGAGTGTCCATTGCGACAGACGGCGGAACATCGCACCTACTTTCTTTTCCGGCCCGTTTGGACATGGTCAGGCGGCAAGGTCAAGGCGGCACGAAAAAAGGGGCTTTTGGCTTGGGTCCCGGGCGGCTAATCTTTCCCGTAACTGGCAGGAGAACGAGTCATGGAATGGCGTGGACGGCGGCAAAGTAACAACATCGAAGACCGGCGACTTTCGGGCGGCGGCGGAGGCGGCGTGCGCCGGGCCGGTATTGGCGGCGGATTGGGGCTGTTGGCAATTGTCGTGGTGGGTATGTTTCTGGGCTTTGACCTGACGCCCTTGCTGAACGGCAATCGAGCGAGCGGGTCTGGCGGCAGCATCGGGTCTGGCGGCAGCACAGCGCCGTTGAGCGATTCTGAAAAATTGGCAAGCGAGTTTGTTTCGGTCAATCTGGCGGATACCGAGGAAATCTGGACAAGGCTGTTCGCCGCGCAATTGGGCAAGACCTATACGCCCGCCAAGTTGGTTCTGTTCCGGTCTGTCACAGCCTCGCCCTGCGGGACGGCGTCGGGTGCCACGGGGCCATTTTATTGTCCGGAGGACAAGAAGGTCTATTTGGACACGGAATTTTTCAACACGATGTCCCGCGAGTTGGGGGCAAAGGGTGATTTCGCGATGGCCTATGTCGTGGCGCATGAGATCGGCCATCACGTGCAGGACGAACTGGGCATTCTGAGCAAGGCCAACAGGATCCGCGCGCAGGTGTCCGAGGCGGAAAGCAATGCCATATCGGTGCGGATCGAGTTGCAGGCGGATTGTCTGGCCGGTATCTGGGGCCGCGAGGTTCAAGCGCAATTCGGCACGATCCAGAGCGGCGACTTCGAAGAAGCGGTCAATGCGGCGAGGCAGATCGGCGACGACACCTTGCAGCGTAATGCCGGGCGTGTGCCGAGGCCGGACAATTTTACCCATGGCACTGCGGCGCAACGTGCGAGATGGTTTCAGGTTGGGTTGAAATCGGGACGCATGGCGGATTGCGACACGTTTTCGATTGCCAATCCGTGACGACTTGGGCTTGACTTGGAGCGCGTTGCGTCGGGTCAGGCGCACCTGACCCGACGCAACGCGCAACATTCCCAACGGCTTGCCTGTCTTGGATTGCACGCAATCTGAATCAGATTGCGTGCAATCCGCTCCAGATCAGACACAGGCGGTTATTCCGATATCTTTCACTGCGTGGCGCGGCCCGTCCGCATCCTGTTCCTTATCGTCAAGCAAGGTACTCACCTGCGACCGGATCGCCAGAAATCCTGCGGCACGGGTAACGTCGCTGGTCTGACCGACTAGCTTGACAACAGGATGTGACTGGCAAGTCCCACAGTCGTGTCAAGGCCAGCG
>JBAXXO010000301.1:0-3920 GCA_037127855.1 Alphaproteobacteria bacterium | reverse complement strand
CCCCTTTCGCTGTCCCCCGTCAAACCCCGATCCTAACAAGGTCAAAGCCCGGTTGGAACCTTTCAATTCGGTTAACGACAATCCATAAGAAATTGATTTAAAACAAAATTATCAACCATACATAGGTGGGATCCCCCCTGTTTCCTGTTGACAATTCCTCATGACAGGCCCACAAGCCACCTCAGATAACCCGCAACCGGGCGTTTCGTAGACGCCAAACCGACGAGGATGCCTGCCATGGCCTACATCACCCTCACCTTTCCCGATGGCAACCAGCGCAGCTTTCCCGCCGGCGTGACCGCAGCCGAGGTGGCCGCCTCGATCTCGCCCGGCCTCGCTAAAAAGGCGATCTCAGCCAGCGTGAACGACGCCGATTTCGACCTCGCCTGGCCGATCACGGTAGATGCGAAAATCGCGATCCACACCATGGCGGACGACAGGCAGGCGCTCGCATTGATCCGCCACGACTGCGCCCATATCATGGCCCGCGCCGTGCAAGAGATCTGGCCTGACATCAAGGTCACAATCGGCCCGGTCCGCGATTATGGCTGGTTTTACGATTTTGACCGCGCCGAACCCTTCACCCCCGAAGATCTCGGCGCGATCGAGGCGCGGATGAAACAGATCATCAACGCCCGCGACCCGGTCCGCACCGAGGTGTGGGACCGCGAACGCGCCCTCAAATTCTACGAAGACAAGGGCGAACCCTTCAAGATCGAACTGATCAACCGCATCCGACCCGGCGAAGACCTGCGCATGTACTGGCACGGCCCATGGCAAGACCTGTGCCGCGGCCCCCATCTGCAACATACTGGCCAAGTCCCGGCCGACGCCTTCAAGCTGACCCATGTCGCCGGCGCCTACTGGCTCGGCGACGCCACCCGCCCGATGCTGCAACGCATCTATGGCCTCGCCTTCAAGAACCGCGACGACCTCAAGGCCCACCAGATCATGCTGGAAGAGGCCGCCAAGCGCGACCACCGCAAACTTGGCCGCGAGATGGAATTGTTCCACCTGCAAGACGAGGCCCCCGGCATGGTCTTTTGGCACCCCAATGGCTGGCAGATTTGGCGCGGTCTCGAAGATTACATGCGCGGCCGCTTGCGCGTGGCGGGATACCGCGAGATTCGCACCCCACAAGTCGTCGACCGCCTGCTGTGGGAAAAGTCCGGCCATTGGGAGGCGTATCGCGAGAACATGTTCATCGTCGAGGTCGACGAAGACGGCGCGAAGGAAAAACGCATCAACGCCCTGAAACCGATGAACTGCCCCTGCCATGTTCAAGTCTTCAATCAGGGCCTGAAAAGCTACCGCGACCTGCCGCTCCGCCTCGCCGAATTCGGGTCTTGCCACCGTTACGAAAGTTCAGGCTCCATGCACGGCCTGATGCGGGTCCGCGGCTTCACTCAGGACGATGCCCATATCTTCTGCACCGAAGATCAGATCGAAAGCGAATGCGCAGGTTTCATCGCCCTGCTGTCCTCGGTCTACAAAGACCTGGGTTTCGCCAAGTTCGACATCAAGCTCTCCACCCGCCCCGAGATCAGGATCGGCACCAACGAACAATGGGACAAAGTCGAAGGCGCGCTGACGAACGCCATCGAGAAACTTGGCCTGCCCTATCAGATCAACCCCGGCGATGGTGCATTCTACGGCCCGAAACTGGATTTCAAACTGACCGATGCGATTGGCCGCGAATGGCAATGCGGAACCTTTCAGGTTGACGCTCAGTTGCCCGTTCGATTGGGTGCCGAATATGTCGGCGAGGATGGCGCCAAGCATCACCCCTACATGTTGCACCGCGCCATCCTTGGGTCTTTCGAACGCTTCATCGGCATCTTGATCGAGAACTACGCCGGCAAACTGCCCTTCTGGCTCGCCCCGCGTCAGGTCGTGGTGGCCTCGATCGTGTCGGATGCCGACCCCTTCGTCCACGAGGTCACCGCGGCCCTGAAAAAGGCCGGGGTCCGCGCCGAGGCCGATACGCGCAACGAAAAGATCAATTACAAGGTCCGCGATCATTCGGTCGGCAAGATCCCCATCCTGCTCGCCATCGGCATGAAAGAGGTCGAGGATCGCACCGTCTCGGTGCGCCGTCTGGGCGAAACCCGGACCGACAGCATGCCGCTTGATCAAGCCCTGGCCGAATTCGGCCTCGCCGCACTGCCGCCGGCAAACTGAACCCGCCCAACCCACTGGCGCGTCTCAATGGCTCGTCATTGACCAAGGCGGCGGCTTGGAGCGGGTTGCACTCAATCTAAGTCAGATTGACTGCAATCCAAGACAGGCAAGTCGTTGGTAATGTTGCGCGTCGCGTTGGGTCAGGTGAACCTGACCCGACGCAACGCGCTTCAGGTGCCAGACTGGCACTTGTCGGAATCAGACTGGCACTTGCTGGAAAAGGATGAACGATGCCAGCGGTATGAAACCATTTGCTTTTGCCAATTCGTTGGATCCGACCGTCGCGGCGCAGTCACAGGCCGTCCTGGCCGAACTCAGCATGTAAAGATGCCATGGTGTCGCCTTGCCCAAGCAGGGCAACACCGGTACGTCCGATATCGATCATCTTACGTTGCAGGGCGCGCCCTGATCGGGCGTCTTGGTGCCCCTGGACCGCAATCTGCCGCAAGGATATGGGCTTGCGCTGCACCCCGGGTTTTGCGCCAACAGTCCCTGTCGCGTCCAGCCGCACAGGCAGTGGTTCACAGGATGACAGGCAGACTGCGGCACCTACAACCGCAGGCGATTTGCTCCAAGATGGCATTCCAGTCACATTCTTCCAATCAGATCTGCAAGTCTTGTGGATTGACCCCGACAACTGGCTTGATTTTCGGTGCCGCTTTGGCATGATTTGCTCAGTGTGGTCTGCTCTCCGGTCGCCTATCCTCGCGAAGGCCTGCAGTGATCAGGCGCACGGCCTGCGGCAATTTCGCCTTGGGCGGGTTTGTAAGGAGAGACGGCATGCCGACCGGCACCGTAAAATGGTTCAATTCCACCAAGGGCTATGGTTTCATCGCGCCTGACACTGGTGGCAAGGATGTGTTCGTCCATATCTCGGCGGTCGAGCGGGCCGGACTGAAGGGGCTGAATGACAACCAGAAAATCGGCTACGAATTGCAGTCTGGACGGGATGGCAAGGAATCGGCAGGCGATCTGCGAATTCTGTAAGCCTGCCCAACGCCGAAAGGATCACGAGGTCAGCGCGGCCTCTGTCTTGGCGTCCCAACCGATATGCCAGGTTGGGCCATCCTGAACCACCGGCCGCTTCATCACGGTCGGCTGGGCCGCGATTTGGGCACCTGGTTCGGATTCTCGCAAGAACGGGCTGAAGCTGCGATAGGTTGTTGATTGCTTGTTGATCGACCTTGCGCCGAACGCGGTGACGATCGCGTCAATCTCGGCCTCTGTCAGCGGATTGGCCCTGATGTCGCGAAAGACCGGGTCTTTGCCAGCCTTTTGCAGCGCCTTTAGCGCCGCCTTGGTCGTGTCGCAGGTGGCAATTCCATAAACGATCATATCAGGCTCGATTCCGGGCAAGATGGATTGTCATGCTCTACCCAATCGCCCGTACGATTGTCACGCCCGCCCAAGCCGAAAACGCCGTCAAAACGGTACCCCATGTCACATCGGCGACGACCATTTGCCACGACCAACCCTTCATGATGGCATAGCTGGTAAACTCATAGGTGCCATAGGCCAGCGCCCCCAACACGGCGGCCGGCAGAATGGGCGATGTCTGTGCCTTCAACGCTGGCCAGGACACGAGGTAGATCAAACCTGCCGTATAGCCGAGGTAGAACAGCGCGGCGGCCAGCATCGCCGGGCTTTCGCGAATCAGGTCACCCAGATGGCGGGTGAACAAGGGTTTCATGAACAGGGTCAGCATCACCGCATCCAGAACCAGAAAGATGATCGTGGTG
>JBAXXO010000300.1:0-3928 GCA_037127855.1 Alphaproteobacteria bacterium | reverse complement strand
ACGGGTGCTACCGCCTGGGCAACGGGTGCTACCGCCTGAGCGACGGGTGCTACCGCCTGAGCGACGGGTGCTACCGCCTGAGCGACGGGGACCGCAACCTTTGGGGCCGCAACCTCTGGCGAAGAAGCCTCTGCAACAGGTGGCGCGACTTCGACAACTGGGGCCCCCTCGGCAGGCGCGTTTGCCACCTGTGCCGCAGCCACTGTCGGCACCGCAGGATTTGCCGCGACCTCGGACACCGGTGCTGCGACCTCGACGACCACCGCCGACGGTTGAGCCCGTTGCCAGAGCGTATAGCCACCGCCAGCCAGCATGGCCAAAACCACAGCACCGACCACAGCCTTTGCCCCATCACCCATATCAGACCAATCGGCCATTCAATTCCCCCGTGTCGCGCGCAGCCTGCTTCTGGCCATTGCTTTTCTTTTGTCAGAAATCCCGATATCACGTCCAAGCGCAACCGCTTTTCACGGAAATCACCGCCATGGCTTCGCTTCCTTCGCTCTGTGTGTTCTGTGGCGCGCGCCTGGGGGTCAAGACCGCCTATGCACAAGCGGCACAGGACCTTGGCCACCTGATCGCCACTGCGGGCTGGCGGCTGGTCTATGGTGCCGGCGATGTCGGCCTGATGGGCGAGGTGGCACGCGCCGCAGTTGCCGCCGGTGCCCCGACTCTTGGCGTGATCCCGACGCATCTTTTGAACATGGAGGTGGGAAAACGCGACCTGACCCAATTCGTCGTCACCGAAAACATGCATGAACGCAAGAAGGTCATGTTCATGAATTGCGACGTCGTGGCCCTGCTACCCGGCGGCGCAGGATCGCTGGACGAGTTTTTCGAGGTTCTGACCTGGGCGCAAATCGGCCTGCACCGCAAACCGATCTACCTGCTCAATGTTGCGCGCTACTGGACGCCGCTGTTGAGCTTGATCGACCATGCGATCGCCGAGGGCTTTGCCGATGCATCTCTCAAGACGCACTTCACCGTGCTGCCCGATGTCGCAGCCCTTGGCCCAATACTGTCAGCCTGGTCCCCCGAGCCATTGTAAAACGCCGACGCCACCAAGAACGCACCTCTGCCATACCATGCCGCACGGTGACTGGCGCGCGCAAGATTGCAGCCGCCGCCATAGACCCCGCTATTGGGCTCGCGTATTACTCCGCGCCCCCGCCGGACGACACAGGCAGATCACAGCGGCACAACCGCGTTCTGCGGCGCTGTCAAGACAGGTCCACGACCGTGATCTCGGGGGGTGCGCCAAATCGTACCGGCAATCCCGAGCAGCCCAGCCCCCCCGACACAACCAGATCGCGGCCATCCTCTTGGATGCAGCCATAGACGAACCGCGTGCCAAACTGTGACGGCACCACCGGCACCCAAGGCCCAAAGCGGATCTGTCCGCCATGTGTGTGCCCTGACAGCACCAGTGCCACCCGCGATGAGACCTGGGCAAAAACATCCGGCTCATGCGCCAGCAAGATCACCGGGTCGTCATCGGTGATCTGGCGCATCGTCCCCGCCAGATCGGATTTGCCAACCCAGTCGTCTTTATGCTGCCGTATCGTCTGCAGGGCCGTCTGACTGTCCAAGCCCGCCAGCCAGAACCCGTCCAGCTTGATCGCTTGGTTGACCAGAACCTCAATCCCCGCCGCCTCCAACGCGGTTTGCGTCGGAATTGGTGCCATCGCCGCCTTGTCAAGCCGTAACGCATCCCACCAGTCGTGATTGCCCAGTATGGCAAACACCCCCAGCGGTGCTTGCAACTGTGCCAAAATCGGCGCCGACATCGTGATCGGCACCAGATCCATTTGAAAGCGGTGCGTCGCGCGGTAATCCCCCATCAGCAAGATCATGTCGCCACCCTGTGCATTCGCCAGAGCCACCACCGCCCGGATCCGCGCCACCGACATGTTCGGCCACCCGCCATGCAGATCGGCCACCATCACCAGCCGCAAGGCCCGCCCGCGCGGCCAGCCCTTTGGCTGCAGCGCCCATCTTTGCACCTGCATCCGCAGGTCCGGTTCGACAAAGCCCGCGTAAATGCCAGTAAAAAGGCCCGCCAGGGATGTCCCCAACAGGCCCTTCAGCAGATTCCGGCGCGTGATCACCTATAGCCTGGAAGCGACCGCTTCCCAGTTGACCAACTTGTCCAGAAAGTTGGCCAGATAGGCCGGGCGCTTGTTGCGAAAGTCGATATAGTAAGAGTGTTCCCACACATCGCATCCCAGCAGCGCAGTCTGGCCAAAGCACAGCGGATTGACGCCGTTTTCGGTCTTGGTCACCTTCAGGGCACCGCTGGCATCCTTGACCAGCCACGCCCAGCCCGACCCGAACTGCCCGGCCCCTGCCGCCGCAAAATCTTCCTTGAACTTTGCAACTGAGCCAAAGGCCTCGACCAGCGCTTGTTCCAAAACGCCGGGCATGGCGTTGCCAGCAGGGCCCATCACCTCCCAGAACAGCGCATGGTTCCAGTGCTGGCTGGCATTGTTAAAGATGCCGTTCTGCGCGACCGCGGTCGGGTTATACGTGCCGACGACGATCTGTTCGACGGTCTTGTGTTCCCACTCGGTGCCGGCAATCAGCTTATTACCATTGTCGACATAGGCTTTATGGTGGATGTCGTGGTGAAATTCCAAGGTCTCTTTCGACATGCCATGGCCGGCCAGCGCATCATGGGCATAGGGCAGATCGGGAAGGGTGAAAGCCATTTTGGTCTCCTGACAGGGATGGGTTATTGCCCTCACTAAGGGTGCAGAACCTCCTGAGGTCAATAGCAGCCATACCATTTCCGCAGGATTTCCCCGCCTCGTGTGCCCATGGACTCAGCCTCCAGTAAGGTGGGTACATCGCCATCTGTTACGGCCTGACATGGTCACTGGAACTCTACCTGCAGGCGAACGCACGTTTGCCACGTCAAGGTCAGAAGAATATCGGGGCAATCTATCAGATTATCGCCGAAGACACCTACGCCGAGCGCGTGCTTGAAGTGGTGAACGACAAAGAGTTTGACCAAAACCTAATCATGCATAGCGTTAGATTTCAGCTTAGGTTAGCTTGGTACTCACGTTTTTCGTGGCAATATAGGTTGCAAAGTGAGGAAAATCTTTACCGGATCAAAGGTGTAATTATGGCAAACGAAGTAAGATACCCGGAATTTGCACTACGTATGGCCCAAGCAGCCGATGCCAACAAGAATGTTCCTCTACCAAACCACGGTAGGTTGCAGTGGATTGCCGACGAGATGGGCAAGATGGGTCACTCGATGACCATGGAGACTTCTCGCAAGTGGTTTGCTGGAGAGACGATGCCTCGGACTGCGGCCGCGAAGCTTTTGGCGCATGTTTTGAGCGTGGACCCCGCATGGTTGACACTTGGTCAACCGTCGACGGTGGGTGCCAAAGAGCTAAAACAGCGTAACGCCCTTGCTTCAGGTGCCGTCAACCTCGTGGTTGGAATGATTCAGATGGACGGTTGGAACGTGGCTTTCCCTAAGCGGGGGGAGAACGGCACAAAGGCGGTGGATTTTCATGCGATAATCCGCGGAGCCATGTACTCTGTCAACGTGGCCGTGGGAAAACGCAGCCAATCCGATTGGGAGTTCGCAGTTCCAATTGACGCCTTGGGTAATCTGATCATCGGTGTTTGCCGAAGCAGCCCTTTCAACTACTCTCTCGTTGAGCTGGAGACAGAGACGCTAGAGGAAGTCGGTCGCCGCAAGGGTGGAGTGATTGAGATCAGCATACCGTGCGATTTGTCTGGACTGAGGCGCATTGAGAGTTTTGCAGACCGCCTGTAAATTTCTCACGTTTCGCGTTTCATTTATCACGTATTGCGTGTGGCCTGACATCCGGTTTAGGTAGGGGTTCAGATGCGCTTTGGTTCGTGTTGCTCGGGAATAGAAGCGGCCAGCGTGGCGTTTGCACCCCTT
>JBAXXO010000299.1:0-3960 GCA_037127855.1 Alphaproteobacteria bacterium | reverse complement strand
CGATGCGTTCGAGGTTGATCGCGAGTTGGAATTTCATGACCGTCTCCTTCAGCGCATCACAAAGGGATTGGCGATGGGCTCGGACGAGGTGTTGACCCAGATCGTCTTTGGCCGCGTGTAGTCGAACATCGCCTGAAAGCCGCTTTCGCGGCCATAGCCCGAGCCCTTGACCCCGCCAAAGGCCGCGATGGGCGAGACGACGCGGTAGGTATTCACCCAGACGATCCCGGCACGCACCGCGCGGGCCACCCGCATGGCCTTCGCGCCGTTCAGGGTGAAGATGCCGGCTGCAAGGCCGTGCACCGAGGCGTTGGCCAGCGCAATCGCCTCTGCTTCGGTCTTGAAGCGCAGGACCGACAGGACGGGGCCGAAAAGCTCGGTATCGAGGATGGTCAGATCGGGGGATGGGCAGTCGATGATCGTGGGTTCATAGTAGGTACCGCCAAGGCCCGGGGGCTGTTTGCCGCCCACCAGCACTTTGCCGCCCTCCTCTTGCGCCAAGGCCACCTGCCGCTGAATGTGGCTCAACTGGCCCTCGGTGCACAGGGGCCCCATCTGGGTCTCTTCGGCAAGAGGATCACCGATGCGGATGACCTTGGCCACCGCCACCATCTTTTCAAGAAACTGATCGGCCACGCTTTCATGCACGATCAGCCGCGAGCCTGCGACACAGCTTTGCCCGGTTGCCCCGAAAATCCCGGCAACCGAGCCGTTCACCGCGCTTTCAATATCGGCATCTTCAAAGACGATGAAGGGCGACTTGCCGCCCAGTTCCAGCGACACTTCGGCAAAGTTCTCGGCCGAGTTCCTCAGGATCGCCCGAGCGGCATTGGGGCCGCCGGTAAAGGAGATGCGGGCGACCAAGGGATGGCTGGTCAGCACCCGGCCCACCTCGGCATGGCCGGTGACGATGTTCACCACACCGGGCGGAAAGCCTGCCTCTTCGATCAACCGTCCGAAGTCTAGCATGGCCACCGAGGCATGTTCTGACGCCTTGAGGACCACGGTATTGCCCGCCGCCAGCGCCGGACCGATCTTCACGGCAACAAGGAAAAGCTGCGAGTTCCAAGGCACGACCGCAGCCACCACCCCCAAAGGTTCGCGGTTGGTAAAAACCAGAAGGTCGGGCTTGTCGATGGGCAGCACCTCACCCCCGATCTTGTCGGCGGCCCCGGCGTAGAAATGAAAGAACTCGGCGATGTATTTCGCCTGCCAGCGGGTCTCCTTCAGCATCTTGCCGGTGTCGATGGTCTCGGCGCGGCCCAGATCCTCGGACTTCTCGGCCAGAAGGTCGCCAAGGCGGCGCAGGCACTTGCCTCTTTGGCTTGGCGTCATGCTTGCCCAAGGGCCGGAAGTGAAGGCCCGGTCCGCCGCCCGCACGGCCCGGTCGACATCGGCCCCGGTCGCCTCGGGGATACGCGCCCAAGGGTTGCCGGTGATCGGAGAGGTGCTCTCGAACGCGCCGGCGTCAGAGGCGGCGGTCCAAACTCCGTCAATCAGCATTCGACAGTCTCTGATCGCATCCATGTCTTACCTCCCCACGTTTGACATTCTTGCAACCGAGTTGGAGGCGAGACGTTCGATAATTCGCCGCATGGTGGCGAATTATCGAAAGGCACGACCGCCGAATGCTGCAAAGGTTGGCTATGGAGGATTGACCATGCCCAAGCAAGTTGTCGGCGACGCTCTGGTTATTGATGGCCGCCGTTTGTCGCTCTCGCGGGCGATACGGGCCGGAGATACGGTGTACCTGACGGGGCAGGTGCCCATGCTAGACGGGAAAGTCATGACCTGGGGTACGATCGAGGATCAGACCCGTGCTGTGCTCGACGAAATCACAAAGACCCTTGCCCTTGCAGGCTGCACGCGGGACGACGTGGTCAAGGCGATGGTCTGGCTGAAGGAACGGGCCGACTTTCCCGGCTTCAATTCCATCTATGGCGCGTATTTTCCCAATGACCCGCCCACGCGTTCGGCGTTGATCAGCGACTTTCTGGTGGATGTCCGCGTCGAGGTTGAGGTGATCGCGTGGAAGCCCGCGGGCACCGCAAGATGACCCGCAGTCCCGGCGGCACCGCCTTTGAAGTCTTTGGACCAGAGGGCGCGCCGGTCGTGGTTCTGGTCCACGGGTTGGGCCTGACACGGGCCATCTGGAAATGGTTGCTGCCCGTGCTCGTCGCGCGTTTTCGCGTTGTAACTTATGACCTTGCCGGGCACGGCGAGAGTGACGCACCCAAAGGTCAGCCCGTTTTGCGCGACCTTTCCCGCCAGCTTGCAGATCTCTTGGATCACCTTGGGGTCGCACATGCTGCAATCGTCGGATTTTCGCTGGGCGGGATGGTGGCACGCCGCCTGACGCAGGACGATCCGGCGCGGGTCCGCGCGCTGGTGATCCTGCATTCCCCGCATCGCCGCACGCCCGAGGCGCAGGCAGCCATTGAGGCACGCGTCAAACAGGCCAGGGGTGCGGGCCCCGGCGCAACCGTCGAGGCGGCATTGGTGCGTTGGTATTCCGAGGCCGCCTTGACCAACCGTCAGGACCTGATGGATCAGACCCGTGCCTGGGTTCTGGCCAATGACCCCAAGGTCTATCCCGGCCTTTACCGTATTCTTGCCGACGGCGTGGAAGAGATCGTCGCCCCGAGGCCCCCGATCTCTTGCCCGACGCTGGTGCTGACGGCAGACGAGGATTTTGGCAACGGCCCGGAAATGAGCGCCGCCATCGCAGCCGAGATCAAGGGCGCGCGCCTGATTATCCTGCAAGGCCTGCGCCACATGGCCTTGGTCGAAAACCCGGATGCGGTAGACAGGCCGGTCGTGGAATTCCTGACAGAGGTGCTGGCATGACGGGAATTCTGGCTGGCGTCCGGGTTCTTGACCTCAGCCGGATGCTTTCCGGTCCTTACGCTACTATGATGCTGGCCGATCACGGGGCAGACGTGATCAAGATCGAGGACGCAGAGGGCGACACATCCCGCGCCAACGGGCCGTTTCGCGATGACGATCCGGCCCGTGAATGGGCGGGCTACTTCGTCAGTCTGAACCGATCGAAGAAAAGCATCGTCCTAGACCTGAAGTCCGAGGCGGGAAAAGAAACCCTACGCCGACAGGTGCGCACAGCCGACGTGCTGGTCGAGAATTTCCGTCCGGGCGTCATGGAGCGGCTGGGACTTTCCTACGAAAGTCTGGCCGAGATCAACCCACGCCTCGTCTATGCGGCAGTTCGCGGCTTTGGCGACCCGCGCACCGGGGAAAGCCCGTACGCCAACTGGCCCGCCTATGACGTCGTTGCGCAGGCAATGGGCGGGCTGATATCCGTCACGGGATTGGACCGCGACCGACGGGTCAAGGTCGGCCCCGGGATCGGCGATGTCTTTGCAGGCATGGTGGCCGCCTTTGGAATCCTTGCAGCCCTCCGCGCGGCAGAGGCGACCGGCAAAGGCCAGTTTCTGGACGTTGCCATGTATGACGCCATGCTGTCCTTGTGTGAAAGACTGGTCTACCAGCATGACATAGAAGGCAGCGTGCCGGGCCCTGAAGGCAATGGCCACCCGCTGCTTGCGCCGTTCGGGCTATATCCTGCGCGAGATGGGATGGTGGCCATCGGTGTGGTTGACGATGCTTTCTGGCGCGTTCTGGCCGATGTCATGGGGCGCCCCGGACTGGGGCATGATCCGGCCTTTGCAACACGGGCAGCGCGGCGCACCCATATGGCCAAGGTGAACCGGGACGTTTCAGATTGGACCTCTTGTCATTCGGTGTCGGAATTGACGGCTTTGCTGGGTGGCCGAATCCCCTTTGGCCCGGTGAACGACATCCGGGCCATCTTCGCCGACCCCCATGTTGCTGCAAGAGGCATGATCCTAAATGTGCCCAATGCGGAAGCAGGCAAAAGGGCCTGGCGCGTTGCGGCTAACCCCTTGCGCTTCTCGGCGAACCCCACCGCCCCCCCGGCAACCC
>JBAXXO010000298.1:0-3963 GCA_037127855.1 Alphaproteobacteria bacterium | reverse complement strand
CGATCCATGCGGCCAGCTGCGGTATGGCAAAGCGGCTTTCGACGCGACGTTCGTGCGGGCTCCACAAGCCGCCCTCGAACGGGCCGTCGGCCAGCACGGCGCCGTGCCGGGACGCCAGTTCGACCGGGGTAAGCAGTGTACACTGCGTGCCCATCTCGGTGGCGCGAAACGCCTCCAGAACCGCCATCGCCTCGGGCCTGCGGGCAACGACCAGCAGGCCCTGATGTTCCACCGGAATTCCGGCCTGCGGTGCGACCTCTTCCCAGACATCGCGCGACCGCATCGCGCGCCGCCAGCAGTCGCCCGCCTGCTGGCCGGTCACGGTCACGAAGCCGAAATTGCGCACCGAGGCGCCAATCGCCTCCGCCTCGCGGTCCACCACCGCGACCGACAGGCCCCTGCGGCGGGCGGCGAGCGCATGGCCCAGCCCGACGATGCCTGCACCCACGACGACCAGATCAAACTCGCCGATCACCGTTTGCGCCATGCCTGCGTCCTCATCAGCAGTCGCGTCGCGATGGCGTGTACCAGCCGCGCTGCCAGGTTGGTATAGAAGATCAACATGCACATTGCCGCCGCGGCCTGAATCTGGCCCGCGTCGTCCATGTTCAGTGCGGCCACGGCGGCGAGGGTCGTCTTGGGTGCATAGAGGAAGACAACGGCCGAAACTGTCGTCATGGCGTTCACGAACAGGTACGAGGCCACATCGAGCATCGTCGGGAGGCAGATCGGCATCGACACGTTCGAGAACATCCGTGTCATCGGCTGTTTCAGCGATGCCGACACGGCCTCGAATTCCTTGTCCATCGCTTTCAGCGCGGTCAGCGCGGTCAGATGCGACACAGTGTAGAAGTGGGTGATGGTCGACACTACGAGGATCGTCATCGTCCCGTAGATGAAATTCAGCGGGTTCGAGGCATTGTTGAAGAAGAAGATGTAGGACAGTCCAAGCACCATGCCCGGGATCGCCATGGGCATCATCGCCAGAAACTGCAGCCCGCCGCGTGCCCAAGGAAAGCCGCGCCCCTTTTCGACCAGATAGGCACCCACGAAAACCACGAAGGTGCCGATGACGGCGGTTAGGAACGAAAGGCGCAGCGAGTTGAAATAGCTGCCCCAGCCGCCACCATCGACGCCTTCGAAGCTGTAGTGGCGCAGCGTCAGTTCGGTGTTGTAGGGCCAGAACCGGATCAGCGAGGCATATTGCGACACGAGCAGGATTGTAAGCAGATACCCCGCCACGACGCAGCAGAAGACCAGCGCGGCGCGGTCGATCAGCGGGTTCGGCGCGGGATTGTATGGCACCGCGCGCGCCGAGAGCAGGGCCACCTGCCGGGCCGTCACATAGCGGTCGACCGCGAAGGCGAAGACGGCCGGGAACAGCAGGATCACCGATACCACCGCCCCCATCGCAAAGTTCTGCTGGCCGACCACCTGCTTGTAGATATCCACCGCCAGCACGTTGAAGCTGCCACCGACAACCTTGGGCACACCGAATTCGGTGATGGTCAGGGTAAAGACGACGAAGGCCGCTGAGATCAGGCCATACCGCGCGCCCGGCAGCGTGACGGTGAAGAATGTCTTTGACGGCGAGGCGCGCAGCACCTGCGCCGCCTCGTAAAGCCGCGCGTCCGAAATCCGCAGCGCGGTCGAGATGATCAGCATGGCATGGGGAAAGGTGAAGAACACGCAGCCGAGCACAACGCCCGGCGCGCCATAGATCGTGCCGCCGAACAGCAGTCCCTTCGCAAGCCCCTGATTGCCGAACAGATAGACCAGCGACAGGCCGGCCAGCAGCGAGGGCACCAGGATCGGCACCATTGCCAGCGTCTGGAACACCCCCTTGAACGGCATGCAGGTGCGGTGCAGGGCATAGGCGAAGCCGAAGGCCAGGGCCACGGTGATCAGGGTTGTGACCAGCGAGACCAGAAAGCTGTTGGTGATCGACTGGGTCAGGCTCGGGTTGCCGAAGTATTCGGCAAAGTTCGCCAGAGAGGTGATCGTGCCTGCGCGCAGGGTCAGACTGCGCAGTCCCTTGGCATCGACTTCGGCCCATTCTCCCGGCGCGAACTTGGTGCCACGCATCTCGAGCCCGCCGCCAAGCGTGTTGCCGACCACCCGGACCCGCGCCCCGACGACCGGCTCGCCTTCGAACTGGCCGCGCTGGAACAGCGTTGCGACCGTCATCGACGGCCCGCGCCGGGCCTGCGCCACCTGGTCGGTCAGTCCGAGACGGCTGGCCGCGTTCTCGATCGTCCCGAGCGACTGGAAACCCGACCCGGTATCGACCTCGACCTCGAAGGCGTCATAGGCAAAACTGCGGACCTCGGTCGATTTCCAGAGCATCAGCCCCAGGGGCAGGGCCAGCGAGACGATCAGGTAGAGCCCGATCATCGCCACGAAGGCCAGCATCATGCGGTCATCGCGTCCCGACTGGGGGCGAATGGCCGGGGGGGCCGCAATCCCGTCCACGCCGGAAGAGATATCAACCACGAGGCGCCTCCTCGAAGACGCGCAGCCGGTCTTGTGGCAACCGCGCGCGCACGGGGCGGCCGGGCGCGATGCCATGGCTGCGGACCATGGTCTGGGGGACCTGGGCGATCAGCGAGTCCTGTGCGAAAGAGCCGTTCACCAGATGCGCCCGGGCAAAGGACCCCAGGAACTCGACCGAGCCGATTTCGGCGTCGAACATGTTCTCGCCGCTTGCATCGCCCGGTGCGGCAAGCACCACATCTTCGGGCCGGATCGCGACCGTCACCGGCTGCCCGCCCGCATGGCCGTTGGCGACCGTGGCAAACTCCAAAGCGCCGACCTTGACCCGGTCAGGCCGCAGCATCGCGCCGGGAAAGAAGTTCATCGCGCCGACGAAATCTGCCACGAAACGCGTGGCCGGGCGGTCGTAGATGTCTTCGGGCGTGCCGACCTGTTCCACCACGCCCACATTCATCACAACGATGCGGTCGGCCAGCGACAGCGCCTCGTCCTGGTCATGAGTCACCATGATCATCGTGACGCCAAGCTGCGACTGCAACTGCTTCAGCTCATGCCGCAAGTGGATGCGCACCTTGGCATCCAGCGCGCTGAGCGGTTCATCCAGCAGGATCAGCCCGGGCTTCGGCGCCAAAGCGCGGGCCAGCGCGATGCGCTGCTGCTGGCCTCCGGAAATCTGCGCCGGGTAGCTGTCGGCCTTGTCGGGCAGACCGATGAGTTCCAGAAGTTCGTTGACCCGCGCATCTATTTCGGCGCGGTTCATCTTCCGGTTTTCAAGCCCGAAGGCGATGTTGCGACGCACCGTCAGGTTCGGAAACAGGGCATAGGACTGGAACACGATGCCGAAGTCGCGCTCTTCCGGCGGCAAGGCCGAGATGTCGCGTCCGGCCTGATGAATCGTTCCGATCGACTGGATGTCAAGACCGGCAATTGCCCGCAGCAGGGTTGTCTTGCCGCATCCGGACGGCCCGAGGAAGCAGACGAACTCGCCTTCGCGGATGTCGAGCGATACGTCCCGCAGCGCCGTGAAGTCTGCAAAGCGCTTGGTCACATTCCGGATTTGCAGATAGGCAGAAGATTCGGCGTCGGTCATCGGATGGTCCTCTCTTGAAAAGGCTGCGGGACGGATCGACCGTCCCGCGCGCCGCCTTACTTCTTCGGCTCGGACTTGCCGTCGTAGCGCTTCTGCCATTCCTCAAGGATCGCCGCCCGATTGCTGGCCGCCCATTCGAAATCGTTCTCGATCAGCTTCGTGCGCACATCGGCGGGCAGGTTCGGCACCGGCTGTTCCAGCGCCTCGTTCGCCAGAATCGCGTAGTTCTTGGCATAGATTGCCATCGCCTCGTCCGACACCGACCAGTTCAGAAGCGCGGTCGCGGCATCGTAATTCGGCGTGCCCGCGATGATCGCCGAGGCTTCCATGTCCCAACCGATGCCTTCGGACGGGATCACCACCGCCAGCGGCGCGCCTTC
>JBAXXO010000297.1:0-3967 GCA_037127855.1 Alphaproteobacteria bacterium | reverse complement strand
GGCCCGAAGCGCCCAAAACCAAAACTGTCTGTGTCATGATCTGTCCCTTTCCTAGGATGTCCTCAATATAGCAGTCTGAATTTGTATGGGTATTGCAGTTTTCTGGAGGTGATATATACAGAAACGTATGATCAATCCCGACTGGACCCTGTATCGATCCTTTCTGGCTGTGGCCGAGACTGGCTCGCTGTCAGCGGCGGCCCGGGCCTTGCGATTAAGCCAGCCGACTTTGGGCCGCCATATTGCCGATCTGGAAGCGGGATTGCAGGTCAATCTGTTTACGCGGGCACAGCGCGGTTACGTTTTGACGGATGCGGGGGCGGCGATGGTGCCCCATGCCCGCGCAATGCATGAGGCAGCAGCGCGACTGGCGCTGATCGCCGCGGGGCGCGAGCAATCCTTGTCCGGCACGGTGCGTCTGACCGCCAGCCGGATCGTGTCGCACTATATCCTGCCGCCGGTGCTGGCTGCATTGCGGCAGGCAGAACCGGGCATCGAGATCGAGTTGGTGCCCAGCGACAGCACCGAAAATCTGTCCTTCCGCGAGGCGGATATCGCCTTGCGGATGTACCGCCCGACACAATCCGAGGTGGTCATGCGGCATCTGTGCGACCTGCCGACCGGGATCTACGCGGCGAAATCCTATCTGGACCGTCGCGGCAGACCGCAAACCGAGGCTGATCTTTTGACTCATGATTTCATTGGGTTCGACAAATCAGATCTGATCTTGCGGATGATGTCCAGTTTGGGTTTCGCGATGCGGCGTCAGGATTTTGCGCTGCGCTGCGATGATCAGGTCGTCTATTGGAACCTGGTAAGGGCTGGCTGCGGGCTTGGCGGCGGCCAGACAATCGTCGCCGAGGCTGACCCCATGGTCGAGCGGGTGGCAGCGTTCATTGCGATGCCCGCACTGCCCGTCTGGCTGGTGGCCCCGGATGCGCTGCGCCAAAATCCGCGGGTGCGCCGTGTGATGGATCATCTGGCCGATGCTTTCCGGCGCATAGCGGCATCGCCCTGAACGGGTAAGGAAAGGGTTGCACACCCTCCGGGCAGCGGCGTCGCGGCTAACTTCGATGGGATATTTTAGGCAAAATGAAAGGGGCAAGTGGCACATCTTGACCCCGCGACGGTCAGTCGATAGGCCACGGCAGCGCTTGCAAGCAAGGAATCCTTCGATGGCCAATCCCTCTATCCTTATCCTCGCCGGTGACGGCATCGGTCCTGAAGTCATGGCTGAGGTGAGAAAGATCATCGGCTGGTTAAGGTCCAGACGTGGCATTGTCTTTGATGTCAGTGACGGTCTGGTCGGCGGCTGTTCTTATGACGCTCATGGTACGCCCTTGACGGATGAGACAATGGCGCGGGCGCAAGCGGTGGATTGTGTCTTGCTGGGCGCAGTTGGTGGTCCTGCCTATGACAAGCTCGATTTCAGCCTTAAGCCCGAGCGCGGCCTGTTGCGGCTGCGCAAGGAAATGGACCTGTTTTCCAACCTTCGTCCGGCACAATGCTTTGACGCTTTGGCCGACTTTTCCAGCCTGAAGAAAGATGTCGTTGCGGGCCTGGATATCGTCATCGTGCGTGAATTGACCAGCGGCGTCTATTTCGGCGAGCCGCGCGGAATTTTTATGGAAGGCAATGAGCGTGTGGGCATCAACACGCAGCGCTATACCGAAAGTGAAATTGCCCGGGTGGCCCGCAGCGCTTTCGATCTGGCGCGCAAACGTGCCAACAAGGTCTGCTCGATGGAGAAGGCCAATGTGATGGAATCCGGTGTGCTGTGGCGCGAAGTCGTGCAAGAGATTCACGACAAGGAATACCCCGATGTGGAATTGAGCCACATGTACGCAGATGCCGGGGCCATGCAATTGTGCCGCTGGCCCAAGCAGTTCGATGTGATCGTCACCGACAACCTGTTTGGCGATCTGCTTTCGGATATGGCCGCCATGCTGACCGGATCTTTGGGCATGTTGCCTTCGGCCAGTCTGGGTCTGCCCATGGCCAACGGCCGGCCTAAGGCGTTGTATGAGCCGGTGCACGGCTCAGCCCCCGATATCGCGGGCACTGGCAAGGCAAACCCCATCGCCTGCATCCTGTCCTTTGCCATGGCGCTGCGGTACAGTTTCAACATGGGGGATGAGGCGACACGGGTCGAAAAGGCGGTCGAAAAGGTCTTGGCGGATGGCGTGCGGACCGCCGACCTGATGGGCCCGACCGGCGGCACGCCGGTCACCACGACACAAATGGGCGACGCGGTTGTGGCAGCGCTCGAGTCGAGCCTGTAAGCGCAGTTTTTTTGCAACAGACGGCAGAAAACGACAGGCTTTGGCGCGCAGAGGGGGGTATGTTTACCGACATCGGTCAACATCGCTGCATGCATTTGTTATCCATCCCTCTGCGTGGTGCGCTTTTGGCGTTGGCTTCGTTCTTTGCCTATGCCTGCACTGATGTGTCGATCAAGGCTCTGGGGCACGGGATGAGCGCGTTTCAGGTCATGTTTCTTGCGGCGCTGTGCACGATACCGCCGGTTCTGATGCAAATATTCTGGGTGGATCGCAAAGCCAGTCTGCGGCCGGCCTTACCCGGACTGACGGCGCTGCGTGTGGTGATCTCGGTCATCGGCTCGGCCTTTGTGACCTATACGTTTACACATCTGCCACTCGAGCAGTGCTATGCCGTTTTCTTCACGATGCCGCTGATCATTACCGTGCTGGCCTGGCCACTGCTGGGCGAGCCGATTGATCCACTGCGCGGGGTGATCATCCTGATTGGGTTTGTGGGTGTGTTGATTGCCCTGCAACCGGGCAGCACCAGCTTTCAACTGGCGCATCTTGCGGCTGTGGGCGGGGCGATCACCGGAGCGTTGAACTCGCTGATCTTGCGCAAGATCGGGCACCGTGAAAAGGCCGGGGTGATCCTGCTGTATCCTGTGTTGGCGCAATTGTTAGGGGCGGGGCTGATCATGCCCTTTGTCTGGCAGCCGTTGACGGCTGCGGATTGGTATGTCGGCATACAAATGGGATTTCTGGGGACGGCTGGGGGCCTGTTCATCATTGCCGCCTATCGCACGGCACCCGCCATCGTGGTGGCACCCATGCAGTATTCACAGATTATCTGGGCCTCGCTGCTGGGATATGTTCTGTGGGGTGAACGGCCCACCCTGTACACAACGATGGGTATTGCGGTGATCGTCGCGGCGGGCATGGCACTGCTGTTCGTCGCCGGTCGACGTGCGCCCAGTCTCTCTGCAGCCTGAGCGCAAAGTGGATGCGCTTCTTGTCTGACAACCTGCGCGGTGCCTTGCTGTCCCTGACCGCTTTCGCCCTGTATTCCTTGAACGACATCACGATCAAATTCCTGGGCAGCGATTACAACATCATCCAGATCGTGTTCTTTTCCAGCCTGGCCAGTCTTCCGATGATCGGGGCGCTGATGATGACGGAACGACAGCCTGCGGCACTGTGGCCGATCTTGCCAGGCTTGACCGCGTTTCGCATGCTGCTGGTGGCGGTGAACAGCTTCTTGGTGCCCTATGCATTTGCCAATCTGCCATTGTCCCAAGCCTATGCGATCTTTTTCCTGATGCCGTTGTTCATCTGCGTGCTGGCAGTCCCGATGTTGAACGAAACGATCGATCTGCCACGCGGACTGGCGGTTCTGGCGGGTCTGCTGGGTGTCGTGGTGGTGCTGCGACCAGGTGTGATGGACCTGCAATTTGCCCACCTGTCGGCCTTGGTCGGGGCATTGATCGGTGCGGTATATTACATCGTCGTGCGCAAGACCGGCGGCGTCGAGCGGATGGCGGTGATGCTGCTCTATCCGACATTGGCGCAGATTGCTGTCATGGCATTGGCTTTGCCTTGGGTCTTCCAACCGATGCCGATCCAGCATCTGGGATTGATGGCTCTGATGGCGCTAGAGGCGTTTGTCGGCACTCTTTGCGTTGTCTCGGCCTATCGCAGGGCCCCGG